>DATIPJ010001009.1:0-9099 GCA_035472155.1 Kofleriaceae bacterium | reverse complement strand
GAGGAGCGGTAGCGGCATGAGCGCGGGAGCGGCGCTGGGCGCGGAGATGGCCCTCGCGATCGATGTCGGCGACCTCGAGACGCCATGCTTCGTCACCGACCTCGGCGCGCTCGAGGCCAACCTCGAGATCCTGGCCGACGTGCAGCGCCGCGCCGGGTGCACGATCCTGCTCGCGCTCAAGGGCTTCGCGCAGTGGTCGACGTTCCCGCTGATCCGGCGCACGCTGTCGGGCGCGACCGCGAGCTCGATCGCCGAGGCGCGGCTGGCGCGCGAGGAGCTGGGCGGCGAGGTCCACGCCTACGCGCCGGCCTACAGCGACGGTGACATGCACGAGCTGGTCTCGCTCGCCGATCACATCGTGCTCAATTCGCCCGCGCAGTGGCGGCGCCACCGACCGAAGATCGAGCAGGCGCGGCGCGCCGGGCGGGCGATCTCGTGCGGCCTGCGGGTCAACCACCAGCACCAGGAGGTCGACGTCGCGCTCTACGATCCAGCCGGTCCGTGCTCGCGCCTGGGCACCACGCGCAAGAACCTCGCGGGGGCCGACCTCGACGGCTTCGACGGCCTGCACTTTCACACGCTGTGTCAGGCCAACAGCGATGCGCTCGAGCGCGCGATCGCGGCGTTCGAGCTCCAGTTCGGCGAGCTCATCCCGGGCCGCAGGTGGGTCAACTTCGGCGGTGGCCACCACATCACGCGGCCCGACTACGACCGCGAGCGCCTGGTCCGCCTCGTCCGCGAGTTCCGCGAGCGCTGGAACGTGCAGGTGTATCTGGAGCCCGGCGAGGCGATCGCGCTCGGCACCGGCGTGCTGGTCGCGAGCGTACTCGACATCATGCACAACGACATGGACATCGCGATCCTCGATACCTCGGCGACCGCGCACATGCCCGACGTGCTCGAGATGCCGTACCGCCCGGTGATCGTCGACGCCAGCGAGCCCGGTGAGCGGGCGCATACCTACCGGCTCGGCGGCATGACCTGCCTCGCGGGGGACGTGATCGGCGACTACAGCTTCGACCGCAAGCTCGAGATCGGCGACAAGCTGGTGTTCCTCGACATGGCGCACTACACGATGGTCAAGACCACCACGTTCAACGGCGTGCGCCTGCCGTCGATCGCGACCCACGATCCGGCGACGCGCAAGATCACCGTGCACCGCCGCTTTGGCTATCGCGACTATCGCGATCGGCTGTCCTGATCGCGCTCAGCGCAGCAGCACCAGCTCCTCGGCCGTCGTCGGGTGCAGCGCGAACGTGCGGTCGAGGTCGGCCTTGGTCGCGCCCATGGTCACCGCGATCGCGATGGTCTGGATGATCTCGGGCGCGTCGACACCGACCATGTGCACGCCGAGCACGCGGTCGTTGGCGCGGTCGACGATGACCTTGATCAGGATCTGCTCGTCGCGCCCCGACAGCGCGTAGCGCATCGGCTTGAACCGGGCGCGGAACACCACGATGTCGTGGCCCGCCGCGCGCGCCGCCGGCTCGGTGAGCCCGACCGCCGCGGCGGAGGGCTGGGCGAACACCGCCGTCGGGATCAGGTGATGCACGATCGGCGTGGGGCGGTTGCCGAACAGCGTGTCGGCGACGGCGTGGCCCTCGCGGATCGCGACCGGTGTGAGCGCCACGCGCCCGGTGACGTCGCCCACCGCGTAGATGTGCGGCACGGTGGTGCGCGACCATTCGTCGACGGTGATCGCGCCGCGGGCGTCGAGCTTGACCCCGGCCTCCATGAGCCCGAGCCCCGCGGTCAGCGGATCGCGCCCGATCGCGGCCATCGCGAGGTCGACCTCGACCTCCCGGCCGCCGGCGATGACGTGGTTGCCGCGCCGCACCAGCTCGGTGCAGCAGATGAAGTCGATGCCGTGCGCCGCCAGGTTGTCGGTGACCGACTTGCGGACATCGGGGTCGAAGCCGCGCAGCACGTGCTCGTCGCGGTGGATCAGCGTCACGCGCGAGCCCAGGCCGGCGAAGATGTGCGCGAACTCGACCGCGATGTAGCCGCCGCCCATGACCGCGATCCGCGCCGGCAGCGCCGCGAGGTGGAACGCCTCGTCGGAGGTGATCCACTCGCTGCTGGGGCGCCGCGCCCGCCCGCCGGTCGCGACCAGGATGTGGGCCGCGGTGATTCTCGCGCCGCCGACGTCGATCGTGTGCTCGTCGGCGAGCGTCGCGCGACCGGCGATGACCTCGGCGCCGGCCTTGCGCAGCCGCTCGGCGTACGCACTCGACAGCCGCGCAATCTCCTTGTCCTTGGCGGCGATCAGCGCCGGCCAGTCGTGCGTGGCCTCGGGGATGTTCCAGCCCTGGCCGCGCGCGTCCTCGAGTGTGCGGCTGATCTCGCTCGCGTACACGAGCAGCTTCTTGGGTACACAGCCGCGGATCACGCACGTTCCGCCCCAGCGGTCTGCCTCGGCGATCGCGACGCGCGCGCCGTGCTCTGCCGCAACGCGCGCCGCACGGACACCGCCGGAGCCGCCTCCGATCACGAACAGGTCCACGTTGAACCGCGACATGGCCGGAGTGTACGTGTCTCGGCGCACATCGGCACCCGATGCTCAGGTCCGATGCTGGGTAGATTCCACCGTGAGCCGTCCTCTCGTTCGAAGAGATGCCTTCTCAGACCAGACTTGATAGTCTGACGGACACTAGAGGTGTCCATGCGCAGCTCGGCAATCGCGCTCGCGATCACATTCGCCGCCTGCAGTAGTAGTCCTCCCGGACCTTCGGGCGAACAGCCCGACGCCGGAGGTGGAGGCGGCAGCGACAGCGACGCGGCAATCCCCGTCGATGGCGCCCCGCCATCCACGCCCGCTCCGGCGTTTCGCATCACGACCTCCGATGTCCCGCTCGCGCCCGGCGACGAGGTCACGTTCTGTTACTACTTCCAGACGCCGAACACGGCCGAGCTCTCGATCAAGCGCTGGGCCTCGCACATGACGCCCGGCAGCCACGACATGGTCGTATTCCTCACATCGACGATGATGCAGCGCCCGGGGACGATGTCGTCCACCGAATGCGGCTTCGGCGCCACCGGCCCGGTATGGACGTACTCGGCGATCTCGCCCGAGGCCGAGACCGCGCTGCCGCTCGACGACGGCCACGGTGTCCCGGTCGGCCAGCCGATCAAGGCCGGGCAGTATGGCTTCATCCAGGTCCACTTCCTCAACACGACCCACGACGTGATCCAGGCGCATGCCCAGCTCGACGCGTTTGCCCACGACCCGGGCGTGCAGACCACGCCGGCCGGCCCGTTCGTGACCTACGACAGCCATATCACCATCGGCCCCGGTTCGCCCGCCAACCCGGCCACCGGCATGGTCCGCGGCACCTGCGACTTCCACACCATGTCAGGCCCGTCGGACCCGTTGAGCTTCTTTGCCCTGACGACGCACACGCACAAGCAGGGTGTCCACGCGTTCGTGACCGACGGCGCGGCCATGGTCGTCGACAACACCAGCTGGGACCACCCGGCGACCCGGACCTGGGCCGCCACCCCGTTCTTCTCGTTCTCGGCCAGCGTACTCAGCTATCAGTGCGAGTACCTGAACCCGAACAACCGCACGATCACGACGGGCAACAACCCGGCGACCGACGAGGTCTGCATGGTCGTCGGCTACTACTTCCCGGCTCCCGGCGGCGCAGGCCACCTGTGCCGGGACGGGCAGATGACCTACTAGGCTCGACGCCTACGGGGTGTCGTCGACCTCGATCACCATCTCCTCGGCGGTGAGCGGCTCTTCGGTCACCGTGATCGATGGCATCCCTGCGGGCTTGTCGGCCGCCGTCGCGGGGGTCGCGGCCGCGGGGGTCGCGGCCGCCTTCTCACCTGCAGCGCGGTCGGCCGGTCGATCGTCCTCGACCGCCGAGGCGATCGCGCGGGCCGCGGCCCGGGGAGCGAGGCTCTCGCCGCCGTCGTTATCCTGGGCGTGGGTCTTGGGCCACGCCGGGCCGGTCGATGCCGGATGCGAGCAGCCAAGCAATGCGATCAACAGCAGCCCACCGCGCATCCCTCAACGGTAGCAAACATGCTACGTGGCAGCATGCTCGAAGTTGGCAAGAAGGCCCCAGCCTTCACCCTGGAATCCTCCGACGGCGGCAAGGTCAAGCTGTCCGACCTCGCCGGCAAGGTCGTGGTGCTCTACTTCTACCCGCGCGACAACACGCCCGGGTGCACCGTCGAGGCGAACGACTTCAACGCCGCGCTGCCCGAGCTCAAGAAGCTCGGCGCCGTCGTGATCGGCGTCAGCAAGGACTCGATCGCATCGCACTGCAAGTTCCGCGACAAGTACAGCCTCGGCTTCCCGCTGCTGAGCGACGCCGACGGCAAGGTCCTCGAGAGCTACGGCGCCTGGGGCGACAAGGTCATGTACGGCAAGAAGATGCAGGGCATCATTCGATCGACGGTGCTGATCGGCAAGGACGGCAAGGTCAAGCAGCACTGGCCCAAGGTCAGCGTGAAGGGCCACGCCGCGGCGGTCGTCGATGCGATCAAGCAGCTCGACTGATCACTTCTGGGCACTTCCGGCATCGTGAAGATTTGATGTAGGCCAATCTGGTGATTGAATACCGCTGCAGCTGCAGTGGTAGTGACAGCCAAGCCGAAGCGTCGGCGAACCGAGGAGCATCAATGTCTTTCAGAAAGATTTTCGGAGGGCTCGCACTCGCGGCCTCGCTGCTGTTCGCACCGGTCCTGGCCAGTGCCCAGGCCAACAAGGCGCCCGCGACCAAGATCGCGCCCAAGGAGACCAAGCCGCCCGTCCAGAAGGAGCTGGTCGACCTCAACACGGCGAGCCAGGCCGACCTCGTGGCCCTGCCTGGCGTCGGCGAGGCCTACGCCAAGAAGATCATCGACGGCCGCCCGTACGCCAAGAAGGACCAGCTCGTGTCCAAGAAGATCGTCCCGGCGGCGACCTACGCCAAGTTCAAGGACAAGGTGATCGCCAAGCAGCCGCCGAAGTAACCGGAACGCGCCCAGGCCCGCAGCCGTTCAGTGGAAGTCGCGGCTGTTGACGTCGATGATCGGCTTGGACAGCTTGGGGACCCAGACGTCCTCGGCGATCAGGTGCACGATACCTTCCTGCACCTGGAGCTTGCCGGTGATGCCGAGCAGCGAGTGGGTCTTGAGCACCTGCGCGCAGCGCTCGAACACCTGCTGCCAGACGACCACGTTGACGAACCCGGTCTCATCCTCGAGCGTCATGAACACCACGCCCGAGGCGGTGCCCGGCTGCTGCCGGCAGATCACGATGCCGACGTACTCGATGCGCTGGCCGTCGCGGCCGCGCGACACCGTGCGCGCATCGGGCAGGCGCTTGGCCCGGAGCTCGGCGCGCACCGGCTCGAGCGGATGGCCGCGCGTGGAGTGCTCGCTGGTCTCGTAGTCCCAAATGATCTCGTCGAGCTTGCTCAGTCGATCGAACATCACCGGCGCGTCCTCGCCTGCGGCAGCCGGTAGCGTGTCGCCGCGCCGCGCGGCCCAGCCGGTGACCTGCCACAGCGCATCGCGGCGATCGGGCCCCGCGAGCTCGCCCAGCGCGCCGGCCTCGGCCAGCGCGTTGTACACGCGGCCCTGCACGCGGGTGCGGCGCACGAAGTCGGCGACCGACGAGAACGGGCGCTCGATGCGCGCGCCGAGGATGCGCTGGCCGTCGCCGAGCTGCAGCCCCTTGATCCAGCGCAGCCCCATGCGCACGGCGAACTGATAGCCATTGGTTGATCCCACGGGGGAGGACCCCCGCCCCGCCGGCAAAGCCGTCGGGGTCCCCACCCCCCCGTCGGCTTCGCCGATCGCCTCGAGCGTCGAGTCCCACGCGCTGTACAGGACGTCGATCGGCCGGACCTCCAGCCCGTGGCGCTGGGCATCGCCGACGATCGTCGCCGGCGAGTAGAACCCCATGGGCTGGGCGTTGAGCAGCGAGCAGGTGAACTCCGCCAGGTAGTGCTTGCGCAGCCACGACGTCGCGTAGGCGATCAGCGCGAAGCTCGCGGCGTGCGACTCGGGGAAGCCATACTCGCCGAACCCGCGGATCTGCTGGAACACGCGCTCGGCGAACTCGTGGGCGATGCCCTTGGCCTCCATCCGGCTGACCAGGCGCTCGCGGTGCTTCTCGATCCGCCCCGAGCGGCGCCACGCGGCCATGTCCCGGCGCAGCTGGTCGGCCTCGCCCGGCGTGTAGTCGGCGGCGACGATCGCGAGCTTCATCACCTGCTCCTGGAACAGCGGCACGCCGAGCGTCTTGGCGAGCACCGGCTCGAGGACCGGGTGCGGATACTCGACCGGCTCGAGGCCGTTGCGCCGCCGCAGGTAGGGGTGGACCATGCCGCCCGAGATCGGGCCCGGGCGCACCAGGCTGACCTCGACGACGAGATCGTAGAACGTGCGCGGCCGGAGCCGCGGCAGCATCGACATCTGCGCGCGGCTCTCGATCTGGAACGTGCCGACGGTGTCGGCCGTGCAGATCATGTCGTAGGTGTCGGCGTCCTCGGCGGGAATGGTCGCCATCGTCAGATCGAGGCCCCGGTGGTGGCGGAGCAGGTCGAACGCGAGGTGGAGCTGGTGCAGCGCGCCCAGGCCGAGCAGGTCGACCTTGAACAGCGCGAGGTCCTCGAGGTCGTCCTTGTCCCACTGGATCACGGTGCGGCCGGCCATCGCGGCGTTCTCGATCGGGACCAGGTCGTGCACCGGCTCGTGGCCGAGCAGGAAGCCGCCGGGGTGGACCGACAGGTGGCGCGGGAACTCGAGGATCTCGTCGGACAGCCGCACCAGGTGGGTGAACAGGCTCTCGCCGTGGTCGTACAGCCCGACCCGCGCGAGCGTGGATTCCTCGACGGCGCCGTACGCCGAGAGCTGCTTGGCGGCGCGGTCGAGCGCGGTCTCGGGGATGCCGAGCACCTTGCCGACGTCGCGCACCGCCGAGCGCGGCCGGTAGCGGATCACGTTGCAGACCATGGCGGCATGGTCGCGGCCGTACACCGAGTAGACGTGCTGGATGACTTCTTCGCGGCGCTCGTGCTCGATGTCGAGATCGATGTCGGGCGGCTCGGCGCGCTCGCGCGACAGGAAGCGCTCGAACAAGAGGCCCATGCGCACCGGGTCGATCGCCGTGATGCCCAGGCAGTAGCAGACGACCGAGTTGGCCGCCGAGCCGCGGCCCTGGCACACGATGCCGCGCCGCCGGCAGTACGACACGATCTCGTACATCGTGAGGAAGTAGCCCGGGTAGTCGAGCTCCTCGATCAGCGCGAGCTCGGCGTCGAGCTGCGCGCGCACCGCCGGTGGCACCGCGCTGGTGATGACGCCGGTCTCGTCCTCGAAGCGCTTGAGCGCCCCGGCGTAGGCCAGCGCGCGCAGGTACTGCGCCGAGGTCGTGCCGTCGGGCAAGCGCTCCGACGGATAGCGGTAGCGAAGCTCGCCGAGCGAGAACGCGCAGCGCTCGGCGACCTCGAGCGAGCGCGCCACCGCGCCAGGCTCGTCGGTGAACAGCCGCGAGAACGCGTGCGGCGCGCGCAGGTCGTGCTCGTCGTTGCCGCGGATCAGCCGGCCGGCGGTGGCCAGGGTCACGCCGTGGCGAATGCAGGTGAGCACGTCCTGCAGCGGTCGCCGCGCGCGCGAGTGATAGAGCACCTCGGTCGCGGCGACCAGCGGGATCCCGGCCGCGGAGGCCCGCGCGCGCAGTCGCCGCTCGCGCGGCACGTCGTCGCTCTGGCGGTGCCGCGTGACCATCGCGTACAGCCGGTCGCCAAACGCCTCTCGGATCTCGCCGACCAGCTGGCGCGGCGGCTCGGCTTCGTCGGCGAGCAGGCTGCCCTCGCCGCCCCACAGCGCGACCAGCCCGGCGGCGTGGTCGCCGACCTCCGACCACGCGACCATCGCCTCGCCCTTGTCGCAGCGCCGGCGCCCGGCCGTGAGGAGCCGCGTCAGATTCGCCCATCCGCCGCGATCGGTCGCGAGCAGCACCATCGTCGAGGTCGACGGCGCGGCGCGCCCACCGGCGGCGACCTGCCTGGGCCGCGCTCGCTTGGCGTTGCGGCGCCGGCCGGTCACCGTGGCCGCGGGCGGCGCATCATCGGTGTCCGATCCCCAGCCAGGCCCGCGGCCGCTGTAGTCGCCGCGCACGCCGGCGATCGACACCGGCGAGGGCGTCAGCTCGCTGTCCGGAGGCGCGACCGAGATCTGCGCGCCGCACACGAGGTGCACGCCCAGCTCGCGCGCCTTGACGTGGGCGCGTACCATCCCGTACACGCCGTCTCGATCGGTCACCGCAAGGGAGCCGATCCCGAGGCGGTGGGCCTCCTCGACAAGCTCCTCCGGGTGGCTTGCACCCTCCAGAAACGAAAAGTTGGATTTACACCAAAGCGGGGCGTACACCTGCACAAGTGTTCAGGTCAGGCAAGAGATCTGTCAATCCAATCCGGAATCTACTTATTTAGCCGATCTCCCTGAATGAAATTACGCATACGAAACGCCTACGAAATATTCGATATGGCAGTTTGTAAGGATCGTGTCCCGGCCTGCCTTTCAATCCGTGGTGCAAGTCCACCATCGCGGCAACCGCGGTGTTGACGGCATCATGCACCTGATCGAGCTGGCCAGTGACGACGGCCCACTCGAGCCCACATTGACGGCGATGTGCGAGGAGCTCGCGGTGATCGCGGGCGCCGACATTGCCAGCGTCTACGTGCGCGAGGGCGATCGGCTCGTGATGCGCGGCAACCACGGCTTCCCGGCGTCGGCGATCGGCGCCACCGCGCTCGCGATCGGCGAGGGCATCACGGGCCTGGTCGCCGAGTGCATGCGGCCGGTGTCCGCCGCGCGCGCCGCCGCCGAGGCTGCCTACAAGCACGTCCCCGGCCTGGGCGAGGAGCGCTTCCCGGTGTTCGCCGGCGTGCCGCTGATCAGCGGCGGCGAGGTCATCGCCGTGCTCGTGCTGCAGCGCCGCGAGCGCCCGTTCGCCACCGACGAGGTGACGCTGGCCACCGCGCTCGGCGCGCCGGTCACGCTCGCGATCGAGCGCCGCCGGGCCGCCGCGGTTCGCTCGGCGCGCCTGCAGGGCCTCGCGCAGGTCGGCGGCGCCATCCTCGGCCGCGCGACCGT
>DATIPJ010001008.1:0-12890 GCA_035472155.1 Kofleriaceae bacterium | reverse complement strand
GCACCTCGGCGCCGACCGGCATCGTGATCGGACCGTTGGTGTTCTTGACCGCCTGGCCGCGGACCAGACCGTCGGTCGAGTCCATCGCCACGCAGCGCACCATGTGCTCACCGAGGTGCTGCGCGACCTCGATCGTCAAGTTGTCCTCGCGCTCGTCGATCGCCTTGTTCGACACCAGCAGCGCGGTGTTGATCTCGGGCAGCTCGGCGGAGTCGAACGCAACGTCGACCACAGGGCCGATGACCTGCACGACGCGTCCCATCGAGTTCGGCGAATAATCGGAAGTAGCCATGGTTGTTACCCTTTGAGAGCCTCGGCGCCGCCGATGATCTCGAGCAGCTCCTTGGTGATCGCGGCCTGACGGGCGCGGTTGTACTGAAGCGTGAGGCGGTTGATGCTCTCGCCGGCGTTCTTGGTCGCGCTCTCCATCGCCATCATCTGGGCGCCGAAGAATCCGGCGATCGACTCCAGCGCGCCGCGGTAGAGCTGGTTCTGAACGTAGAGCGGGACCAGCCGCGTGAGCAGCTCTTGCTGCGACGGCTCGTACACGAAGTCGCCGGCCTCGACCTTTTCGACCTTGTCATTCTTGTCCGGTTTCTCGGGGATGACCGGCAGCAGCTGGCTGACCCGCACGACATTGGTGCCAGCGTTCTTGAACTCGTTGTACACCACGAACACGCGGTCGACCTTGCCCGCCTTGAAGTCCTCGATCACACGGTTGGCGGTGTCGTGGGCGACCTGGGCGGCGGTCGCGCTGGTCGGCGCAGCGTCGTACGACGCGATGTTCGCTCGCCGCCGAGCGAAGTGCTGGTTGGCCTTCTTGCCGACGATGCGCAGCGTGACCTCGCTGGTATCGGCGAGCTCATTCTGCGCGTAGCGCTCGACCGCCTTGATGACGTTGGAGTTGAACGCGCCGGCGAGCCCGCGGTCGCTGGTGACCACGACGATCGCGGCGCGCTTGGCCGGTCGCTCCTCGAACAGCGGGTGGGCTTCCTTGCCGGCGACGCCCGACAGCTCGGACACCACGCGGGCGAGCGCCGCCGAGTACGGCCGGGCCGCGATGATGGCGTCCTGGGCGCGCTTGAGCTTGGCGGCCGCGACCAGCTTCAGCGCACGCGTGATCTTGCGCGTGTTCTTGACGCTCTGGATGCGGTTGCGGATCGCTTTGAGCGAGGGCACGGCTACTTGTCTTTCTTGGTCTCGAGCGAGAACTGCTTGGCGAACTCGGTGAGCGCGTCGCGCAGTCGCTTCTCGATGTCGCCCTCGAGCTTGCCGGTCGACTTGAGCTCGTCGAGGACTTCCTGCTTGCGCGACTTCATGTACGAGAGGAGCTCGTTCTCGTAGCGGTCGAGCACCGCGACGGGGTAGTCGTCGACGAAGCCGTTCGTGCCGGCGTAGATCACGACGATCTGCTCCTCGATCGTCATCGGCACGAACTGGCGCTGCTTGAGCAGCTCGACCATACGCTCGCCACGGGCGAGCTGCTGGAGCGTTGCCTTGTCGAGATCGCCGCCGAACTGGGCGAACGCCGCCTTCTCGCGATAGCTCGCGAGCTCGAGGCGGAGGCGGCCGGCGATCTTCTTCATCGCCTTGGTCTGGGCGTTGCCACCGACGCGCGACACCGAGATGCCGACGTTCACCGCCGGCCGGATGCCGGAGTAGAACAGGTCGGCCTCGAGGAAGATCTGGCCGTCGGTGATCGAGATGACGTTGGTCGGGATGTAGGCCGACACGTCGCCGGCCTGGGTCTCGATGATCGGCAGCGCGGTGAGCGAGCCGCCGCCCTCCTTGTCGGACATCTTGGCCGCGCGCTCGAGCAGGCGCGAGTGGATGTAGAAGACGTCGCCCGGGTACGCCTCGCGGCCGGGCGGGCGGCGCAGCAACAGCGACAGCTGACGATACGCGACCGCCTGCTTCGACAGATCATCATAGATGATCAGCGCGTGACGGCCGCTGTCGCGGAAGTACTCCGCCATCGTGACGCCGGTGTACGGCGCGATGAACTGCAGCGGGGCCGGCTCCGAAGCACCCGCGAGGACCACGGTCGTGTACTCCATCGCGCCGGCCTTGGTGAGACGGTCGACGACGGTGGCCACGGTGGACTGCTTCTGGCCGATGGCCACGTAGAAGCAGTTCATGTTCTGGCCCTTCTGATTGATGATCGTGTCGACCGCGATCGCCGTCTTGCCGGTGCCGCGGTCGCCGATGATCAGCTCGCGCTGGCCGCGGCCGATCGGGATCATCGAGTCGATCGCCTTCATGCCGGTCTGCATCGGCTCGTGCACGCTCTTGCGCGCGATGATGCCGGGGGCCTTGATCTCGACCTGGCGCCGCTTGGCGCCCGTGATCGCCTTGCCACCGTCGATCGGCACGCCGAGCGCATTGACCACGCGGCCGAGCAGCTCCTCGCCCACCGGGACCTCGACGATGCGGCCGGTGCGCTTGACGCTGTCGCCCTCGCGCACCGACTCGAACTTGCCGAGCAGGGCGACGCCGACGTTGTCCTCCTCGAGGTTGAGCACCATGCCGTTGACCTTCTCGCCGCCGGCGCCCTCGAACTCGAGCAGCTCACCGGCCATCGCCCCCGACAATCCGTAGACGCGGGCGATGCCGTCACCGGCAGTCAGCACGGTGCCGGTCTCGGTGACCGAGACCTTCTTGTCGTAGTTCTCGATCTGGTTGCGGATGATGTCGCTGATCTCTGCGGCGCGGATGTCCATGGTGGGTCCTACTTGGCCGCGGGGGCCGGGGCTGAATGACCGGAGGCCGTGCCTCCGGGAGTTGAAAGCTCATCGCGGAGCGTGCGCAGCTGCGTGCGAAGGGATCCGTCGTAGATCGTGTCGCCGAGCTTGGCGACGACACCGCCGAGCAGCTCGGGGTCCTCGCGCCGGGTGACGGCGACCTTCTTGCCCGAGAGCTTCTCGAGGGCGTTGATGATCTGCGACAGCTGGGTGGCGTCGAGCGGGCGCGCCGAGGTCACCTCGGCCGAGATCCGGCCCGACCTCGCCTCGATCATCGCGTCGACCTCGCGCGAGATCGCCTCGAGCGACGACAGGCGCTCGCCATCGAGCAGCAGGTACACGAGGTTGCGGGTGTGCTGCGCGGCGGCGATCCGATCGAGCAGCTGGTCGATCACGCGGCGGCGATCGGCGCGCCGGATCGCGGGATTGATCAGCGCGGTCACCAGCTCGGGCGTGTCGTGCATCGCCTTGGCGAGCGAGCGCAGGTCGCCGCCGAGCTTGTCGAGGTTGTTGTGCGCGGTGCCGATCTCGAGGATGGCGCGCGCGTAGCGGCGGGCGAGGCTACCGGTCACCATCAGCGAGCATCTCCTTTGCCAGCCGGGCTGCCGCCCGGGGCGCGCTGCACGTCGGCGAGGAACGAGGACACCAGGTTTTGCTGATCGGACGGCGTCATCTTCTCGCGCAGGATCTTCTCGGTCGCGGCGGCGGCAGCGGCGGTGACCTCGCGGGTCAGCTGCGCGCGAGCCGTCTCGATCTCCGCGGCGATCCGGAGCTCGGCGTCGCGCTTCATCTGCGCGGCCTGGGTCTCGGCGGCGGCCAGGATGCGGCGCTTGTCGGCCTCGGCGTCGGCGCGCATGCCCTGGACGAGCTGCGCGATCTCGGCGTCGGCCGACTTGAGGCGCTTCTCGTACTCGGCGAGCTTGTCGGCGGCCTGCTGGCGGAGCTTGGCCGCCTCGTCGAGGGCCGACTTGATCAGATCGTGGCGCTCCTCGGCGGTCTTGCGGCCAAGCGGCGCCGCCTTCCAGGCCAGGAGGCCGAGCAGCAGCGCGAAGTTGAGCAGCATGAACACGAAGGGCGGCGAGGCGGGCTCTTCCTCGGGGATCACATGGCCGCTCTCGGGGTCGGTCATCTTGTTGTCGCCGAACTTGCCGCCGAGCTCGTCCTTGCCCATGTAGTCGAACAGGTGGCCCGGCTGGAGCCCGAAGAAGTTGAAGTGCTTCGACGGGTCGCCTTCCTCGTGCTCGGCGGTCTCATGACCCGGGCCGGCGGCCTCGGCGTGGTGCTCGGTGCCTGGACCGGTCGGGTTCTCCGAATCGCCGGCCGCGGCCTTCGAGGCGCGATCGGCCTCGGCGGAACCCTTGTCCTCGGCGGTCTGGGCGAACACGGGCGTCGCGGCCCACGCCAGGAGGCCGAGCGCTGCGACGAGCGAGACCTTGATCGATGTCCGCATCTAGGCGATCTCCCGTCCGAGCAGCTTGGAGCTGATCGCCTTGGCGAGTGCGTCGGCCTGCGGCATCAGCTGCGCGCGCGCGGCCTCGGTCTCGCGCCGCATCGTGGCCTGCGCCTCGTCGGTCGCCTTCTGCGCCTCGGCGCGCGCGGCGCCGGTGACCTCGCGCTCGTGGGCCGAGCCCTCGAGGCGGATCTTGCGGCCTTCCTCGGCCGCGCTCTCGCGGGCCACCGCCAGCTGCTTCTCGTAATCGGCCAGGCGGGCGTCGGCCTCGGCCGTCATGCGCTCGGCTTCCTCACGCGCGCCCTCGATGCCGGCCTTGCGCCGCGCACGCAGCGCCAGATAGGGCTGGAAGAGGTAGCGGTTCGCGACCGCAAAAAGCGCCAGGAACAGCACGAACTGAACGACGACCGTTCCGTCGACGTCGATCAGCGGATGCCCTCCAGCGAGCGAAACGATGGGCGTCTGAACCATGTGTTTCCCTACGCAACCTATGAAGAATCCTCGGGTTGGCGCCGGCTGCTTATAGTCGGCGCCGCCGGATGTGTCAATGGTGGGATGCTCGAGGTTTCTCGACGGAACTGCGACATTGCGCCGCGCGATGCGGCATCCGTCGTAGCTCCCGTCTGCCAGCGACCGCGGGGCTGGACGCCGGGCATCGCCGAACTGGGCCGCGAGGGCGCTTACAGCTCCGCGCCGCAAGGGCCATTGCGCCACGCGCGCTGTACGCCTCACCAGGTCGCGGCTGTTGGGCGCTGTGACCGGCCGCCAACGGGCCTCAGCGGGCCGACTCGGCAACGGCAACTAAGATAGCCGCCATGGCTCCCAAGCTTCCGGTGGTGCTCGCCTGTCTGGCCGCTGCGTCCCCGGCGTACGCGCACTTCGTGCTGATGCAGCCGGCCAGCTGGACCAAGCTCGACGGCGGCGGCAATCCGCAAAAATCACCGCCGTGCGGTAACGAGGGCTCACCGGTCGCGAACGGCCCGGTCATCGAGTACAAGGCCGGCGACACCATCCCGATCACGATCGAGGAGACGACGTTCCACCCGGGCCACTACCGCGTCTCGATCGCCAAGGACCAGGCGTCGCTGCCCGACGATCCCGATGGCGATGTCGTCGGCGCGAGCTGCGGCTCGCTGGCCATCAACAAGAACCCGACGCTGCCGCTCGTCGCCGACGGGGTCCTGGTCCACACCAACGCGTTCGGTGCGACAAATCCGCAGGCCGCCATGGTGAAGCTGCCGGCCGGCATGACCTGTGACAGCTGCGTGCTGCAGGTCGTCGAGTTCATGAGCAGCCACGGCGCGCCGTGCTTCTACCATCACTGCTCGAACATCAAGATCACGGTCACGGGCGCGGATGCGGGCATCCCGGGCTCTGGAGGCGGCGGCAATAACAATGACGCGGGTGTGGACGGCGATCCCAACATGGGCGGCTGCTGCGGCGCGAGTGGCGGCAGCTCCTCGGCGCTGCTCGGACTGATGGTGGCCGCCGGGGTGCTCCTGCGCCGAGGCCGGGCGCGCGGCCGAGCACGATAACGAGCCATCGCGCCCCCTGCTCGTGCGTCGGGTCCCGGAGCGCGCTCTCACGCAGGAAGTGCAGCACGGAAAAGCGCACACGCGATCGGTGAAGCGCGCCCGCGATAAGCTGGTGGGACATGCCTCGCTATCTCGTCATCCATCACGCTCCGGGTGTCACGCCCGAAGACTTTCAGCGCAGCGTGCCCGCGGTGCTCGAGAACAAGTTCGCCGCGTTTGTCCAGTGCTACGCGAACATGGTCGACGGAGTGATCGTCAACCTGTACGACGCGGAGAGCGAGCGGGCCGTGGCGCGCGAGCTCGAGCGGATCGGGTTCCCGTTCGACGAGATCAAGGAGCTTCAGTTCGCCGCGTCGGCGGATGACCTGAAGAAGATGATCGGCCGCTGACGTGACGACATGGTTCGGCAAGGCGGCCGCGCCCGGGAAGCGTCCACTCAAGGTGAACGTGTTCGAGCACATGATGGCGCACCAGGGGATGCTGGAGCAGCTCCCGCTGTTTCCGTATCTCGGGCCGGGCGATATCGTTCCGACCGGGGCGCTGTCGCTGACGCTGCCGGACACGCCGCGCGTGCACTTCTATCACTACAACGACATACCCGAGCTGATCGTATGCATGGCGAGCGAGGGCGGGTTGATCGCGACCGGGCAGCTCTACATGCAGCAGGGCACGCACGGCGTGACCACGTTCATCCGCCAGCCGGCGGGCGCAGAAGGCAAGCATTACCAGATCTCGCTGATCATCATTCGCATGAAGCCCGATGGACCGCAGAACGAGGGCTTCCTGCTGCGCTGTGGCTCCTGCAACGAGATCGTGTTTCGCGTCGATCGCGACGTCTGGCAGGGACGGCCGCACGCGCATTACCCCGAGCTGGCGAACATCCGGTTCTACGCGGACGCCGTCGATGCGTACAACGCCGAGGCGCGCACGTGCGGCAAGTGCGGCGCTGCGCAGCCGCGGTTTCCCGCCGAGCTCATGGGGTGGCGGCGCTACGTGCAGTATCTCGAGCTGGCCAATCGGGCGCGCGGTGACATGGAGGCGGCGTGGCCAGGGCCCGACGGCGCCGGGGCGCCGCGAGGCGCATGATGCCGATCGAACGCAAGAAGACGCTGAACGTGTTCAGGGACGCCCGCGAGGCGTGGGGCTCCTACGACGACTTTCCGGTCGGGCAGCCCGGCATGGATCCGATGCCGCATCTGTCGCGCAACCGGGTGGCGCAGCCGTTCTACCTGGTGAGCGAGGCGGACCAGGTCTTGATCCAGATGGCGGGGCGCGGAGAGATCCTGCTGCGCGATGCCGATGTCGGCGTCGTGCGGCTCGTGCTCGAGCCGGGCGACACGATGTACATCCCGGCGGGCGTGCCGAGCCAGCTGATCCCGCACGGCGAGAACGTGCAGATCCGGCTCAAGGCGGAGCCCACCGTGCGCGAGGCGGTCGCGTGGTACTGCGCATGCGATGCGCTGGTGTCGTCGGCGGAGCTATCGCCCGGGATCATGCAGGAGGGGTATCTCGCCGCTGTGCAAACGTTCAATGCGAGCGCACGGCAGTGCCCGGCGTGTGCGCGCGTTCATCCAGCGGCCGACCTCGGGGACATCGACTGGGCGGCCGCGGCGGCCGCGGTGCGCGCGTCGCTGTGACGGTTCTCGAGATGCGCTCCGGCGTGCTACCCCGTGATCGCACGTGCAGGTCGACCTCGAACGCGTGAAGTATCTCGTCCGCGAGGCGACGCGGATCCAGCCCGGCCGGCCGGCGCTCCGGATGGGGCTGCGCGCAGGGCTCGCGGTCGCGGCGCCGATGCTGATCGCGTCGCAGATCGGAGCCGTGGTGACGACCTGGGCGACCCTGGGCGGCTTCGGTGTCGTGCTGGTCGACAAGGGCGGCGCGTACCGCACGCGAGCGACCGCGATGATCGCCGCGACGATCGGCGGCGCGGTGGGCGCGCTGGTCGGCTCGATGGCGACGAGCGCATCGGCGGCGCTGGTCGCGATCGCGATCGGCACCGGCGCATGCGCGATGGCAGCCGCGTGGACCGGGCCCGCAGTGGCGGTCGGCAACACGATCGCCGTGCAGCTGATCGTGGCGACGACGCTGCCCCAGGACCCCGGCGGGCCGCTGGTCCCGGCGCTCGGGTTTCTCGCCGGCGGTGCGTGGAGCATGGTGCTGGCGCTGTTCCTCTGGCCGGTGCGCGTGTATCGGCCGGCGCGCCACGCGGCGGAGCGCTGCGTGCGCGAGGTGGCGCAGCACGCGGCCGATGTCGCGGCATACGACGAGCGGGACCCCGCGGGGTGGCGCGATGCGGTGACGCGGAAGTACCGCGCGATCCGCGAGACGCTCGAGACGGCGCGCGCGGTGCTCGCGGCGACCCGGCGCGGCCGGCGCGGCGAGATCGGGCGCGGCGAGCGACTGCTCGTGCTCGTCGAGGGCGCGGACCAGATCTTCGGCGTGCTGATCGGGATCGAGGAGGTCATCGACAACCTGGGCGCCGCCGCGCGCGCCGCCCTCGCGGGCGACCTGCGCACCAGCCTGTCGGCCGCCGTGACGCGGCTGCACGAGATCGCCGACCGCGTCGTCGTCGAGGGACCGCTGCCGCCGCTGCGGCCGCGCGCGTGGAACACCGCCGAGATCCGCGCGCGGTCGACCGAGCTGGCGCCGCTCGAGCGCGCCGAGCTCGACCACGCGCTGTCGCTCCTTGCGCGCGTGCACGAGGACGTCGCGGCGATGGCCTCGGTGGCCGAGAGCCTGGCCGACGAGCGCGAGCGGGCCGCGATCGCCCCGCGCGGCGCCGCCGCCGACGCCGCCCCCCCGGACTGGCTCGAGGCGCTGCGCAGCTCGCTGGCGCTCGATTCGGCGGTGCTCCGCCATGCCACGCGCGTCGCGATCATCGCGCTGCTCTCCGTGCTCGTGACCCGCGCACTCGACCTCCAGCGCGGCTACTGGGCGACGCTGACCGCGGTGCTGCTGCTGCAGCCGTACCTGCCCGCGACGATCACACGCGGCCTGCAGCGGGTCGGTGGGACGATCGCCGGGGGGCTGGTCGCGACGGCGATCGCCGCGCTGATCCACGATCCGCTCGGGATCGCGCTGGCTGCGACCGCGCTGGCCGCCGTGAGCGCGGCGGTGCTCCAGCTCAACTACGGGCTATACGCGCTGTTCCTCACGCCGACCTTCGTGCTGCTCGCCGAGGTCCATGCGCGCGATACGCACCTGGTCGAGATCCGGATCGCCAACACGCTGCTCGGGGCCGGCCTCGCGGTGGCCGGGGCGCTCCTGCTGTGGCCGAGCCGCGAGTCGACGCGCACGGGCGACCGGCTCGCCGATGCGCTCGACGGCGCCGCGGTGTACCTCCGCGAGGTCTTCGCGACGGTGGCCGCCAATGCGCCCGCGCGCTCCACCGCGGTGATCGCGGCGCGCCGGGTCGCGGGCCGCGCGTTCAACAATGCCGACCTGTCGCTCGATCGGCTGGTCGCCGAGGGCCCGCCGGCGACCGTGCTCGAGCCGCAGATGACCCTCGCGACGATGTCGCGCCGGCTCGCCGCGACGCTGAGCGCGTTCGGCACCGCGCGCCACGTCAGCGACCCGCGCGAGTCGACCGCGATCCTGGTGGCGATCGGCGGCGATGCCGAGCGCTATCTACACAGCGCAGCGGACGCGCTTCGCACCCAGGCGCCGCTCGCGCCGTATGCGCGCCACGACGCCGTGGCGGAGAAGCTCCCCCCGCTCCTCGCGGCGCGTGTGGCACGCGTCGACTTGCAGCTGTCGATCATCAGCGACGCCGCGGCGCGCACGATCGCGGTCATGCCGCGCGACTGAGGGGTCGCGTTCGCTCGCCCAGCTACGGCTTGACCGGGGTCGGTTTCGGCGGCGCGGGCGGCGTGGCCGCCGGCCCGGGGCGAGGCGCAACCGTGCTCACCGCGTTCTCCATGAACGAGCGGCCCTCGAAGATCACGTCCTTGTCGACCTGCAGGATCGGGGTGTGCAGGTCGCCCTTCACCCGGCCCGGCGCGTGGATCTCGATCGAGCGCTTGGCCTTGATGTTGCCGACGACGGTCCCCTGGATGATGACCTCTCCGATGTCGATCTCGGCCTCGACATGGGCGCCCTCGCCGATCACGAGGACATCGTCGGAGAACACCTCGCCCTTGAACCGGCCGTCGATGCGGACCGTGCCGTCGAACGTGAGCTTGCCTTCGAACGCGGCGCCGCGTCCGAGCAGCGTCGTGATCTCGCTTTGAGCGGCTTGCTTTGCAGTGGCAACCATGGCGCCGACACACTAACAGATCCGAAGCTGCGACGCCCTCTGGGGGCCGGTGAGACCCGCCGGTTGTTCGGTTCTGGGACCGACGGTGCCGCAAGCGGACGGGCGCAGTGGGCGGCGGCTCGTGATCTCGCGGGATTGAGCTGGCATGCGCGGTGCTCCGATCGACCTCGAGTGATCATGAAGCGCCGCGCCCCCGCTGTCTCCGGCGCTGCCTCCCTCGCCGATATCCTGCCGATCGGCGCGCCGCAGCGGATGTTGATCGAGCTGCGTGGCGTCGGCAAGCGGTTCCGCACCGAGCGGACGGAGATCCTCGCGCTCGCCGAGATCGACCTCTGCATCGGCCGCGGTGAGCTGGTGTCGATCAACGGCCCCTCCGGGTCGGGGAAGTCGACGCTGCTCTCGATCCTCGGGCTGCTCGATACGCCCGACGAGGGCCAGTACCACCTCGACGGCCGCGACACCGCGACGCTGGAGGCCCCCGCGCGCGCGGCGCTGCGCAACCGCAGCATCGGCTTCATCTTCCAGTCGTTCAATCTGATCGCCGATCTGAGCGTCGAGCTCAACGTCGAGCTGCCGCTGGTCTACGGCGGCGTGCCCGCGCCGCATCGCAAGGAGCGCGTCGCCGCTGCCCTCGAGCTGGTCAAGCTCTCGCACCTCGCGCGCCAGATGCCGGGCTCGCTGTCGGGCGGTCAGCAGCAGCGCGTCGCGGTCGCGCGCGCGATCGCCGACGATCCGCCTATCCTGCTCGCCGACGAGCCCACCGGGAACCTCGACGCGCGGCACGGTGACGACGTGATCGAGCTCCTGTGCGCGCTGCACGCCCGCGGCGCCACGGTGTGCCTGGTCACCCACAACCCGGACCACCTGAGGGTCGCCACCCGCATTCTGCACCTCGCCGACGGCCGCATCATCGCCGACCAGCGCGCGTGATCCGCGCTACGAAAGCTCGATTCGTTGAATACGTTGCATCGACTCGTTCGTTGTTATCTCCGTCGATGCCGTACCCGTTCGATCACGAGACACGCCACGGTCGCCGTCCGGACGAGCACGATTCGCTGATCGGAACGACGCTCGACGGCCGCTTCCAGATAGAGCAGCGGATCGCGACCGGTGGCTTCGGCGCGATCTATCGCGCACGCACCCCGAGCGGCGACGCGATCGCGCTCAAGATCCTGCATCCGCGCCTGGCCAGCGATCCGACGATGGTCGCGCGATTCCGCCGCGAAGGCGCGACCCTGACGCAGCTGCACGACCCGCACACCGTCACCACGCTCGCGGTCGGTGAGGCCGCCGGCGGGACGCTGTACATTGCGATGGAGCTGCTCTCGGGCGAGACCCTGCAGGACCACCTGCACCGCGGCGGCGCGCTGCCGTGGCAAGGCGCGGTCGCGATCGCGCGCGCGGTGTGCAGCTCGCTCGCCGAGGCCCACGCGCTCGGCGTGGTGCACCGCGATCTCAAGCCCGCCAACATTCACGTCGACAGCCGAGGCGGCGCCGTGCAGGCAGTCAAGGTCATCGACTTCGGCATCGTCAAGATCGCGCGCGGCAGCGCGATCGACGACGGCAACGACCTCACCAACGCCGGCCACATGATCGGGACGTACGACTACATGTCCCCCGAGCAGCTGCTCGGCGCCGAATGCAGCGCCGCGTCGGACCTGTACTCGCTCGGCCTCGTGATCTACGAGATGCTGACCGGCCGGCGGCCGTATCCCAAGGTCACGAGCCCCGCGTCGATGATGACCGCGATCGTCACGCAGACCCCGATGCGGCCGTCGCTGCTCGCCGCGATCCCGCCCGAGCTCGACCACATCGTGATGCGTTGCCTCGAGCGCGAGCCCGGTGCCCGGTTCGCCGGCGCCGCCGACCTGGCGCGCGAGCTCGACGGCCTGGTCGCCACGCGCGTGGCGGCGCACGATGAGGCCACGGTCCTGCAGCCGACCTGGCACACCGTGCGCGACGAGCCCACGTGGCTCGAGCCGCGAGGTGACGCGATCATCGACGACCTCGCCGACGACCCGAGCCCGCTCTCCCCCTGGACGCTGCCGACGGTGGATGCGTTCGGCGGCCCCGCGGTGGGCGAGCCGGCGCCACCCCCGATCGCCACCGGCACGGCCCGCGGCTCGCGGCCGCAGCACGGCACGCTGCCCGGCGTCGCGGTCCCGCCCGAGCGCCCGGCCCTGCCGATGCCGCCGCTCAGGCCCTGGCTCTTGCCGCCGCTGATCCCCGAGCGACCTGCGGTCCGCCCCGCACCTACCCCGCCACGACGGTCGCCGGCGCGGTGGTGGATCGCCCTCGCGATCCTCGTGGTCGCGATCGCGGCGGTCGCCGCGCTGCTGCTCGCCGGTGACACCCGCGGCATCGGCGCGCAGCTGTAGCGCGGACCGTCAGCTAGTCGGCTCTTCGACGGCGACCGGCGGCTCGGCCCGGCGCCCGTTCTGCGCGTCGGGCGGACTGGCCAGGTAGTAGCGCGTGCCGCGCCGTGCGCCCTCGGTGCGCACCACGCGGTCGGCCACCAGGCGGCGCAGCGGCGGTGCGATCTCGGCGGTCTTGGTGCCGAGGGCCGCGCTGATGTCCTCGGCGCGTCGGCCCGGGTTCTCGGTGATCACCGAGAGCAGCTTGCCGCGCAGCGCTTCGATGTCGCGCGGCCCGCGCCGCCCGCGCCGCCCGCGGCTCGCGCGCGCCGGCGCCGCCGCCGGTGCGGGCATCGGCAGCGGCGGCAGCTTGGTGCCGGCGAGCTTCGCACCGACGCCAAACGCGGCCCTGAGCTGCTCGATCGCGATGCGCTTCGCGAGGTCGCTGAGGTCGGCAATGAAGTTGTCGACTAATGCCTGGATCTCTCGGTGCGGGTCCAACATCGACTTGAAACTAACTCATCTCTCGACGCGCAGGGCGCCACGCGGGTC
>DATIPJ010001007.1:0-5872 GCA_035472155.1 Kofleriaceae bacterium | reverse complement strand
CGGTTACTACGATGGATCGGATACGACTCCCTTCCAGGTCTATGACCTGACCACCCCGACCGCGCCGCACCTGGCCGGCACCGTGGTCGTGCCGGGCATGGTCTGGAACATCCTGCCGGCGCCGGGCTCGCGCATCTTCGCGCTCGGCAACAGCTCGTCGGCCCCGTACGAGGGCGATCCGGTGTCGGTGCACTACCTCGACGTCACCGATCCGGCGACGCCGAAGCTGCTCGGCACGTCGAAGTTCGGCGAGGGCTGGGCCTGGACGCCCGCGGCGGGGACGTTCAAGGCGTTCACGATGGATGCGTCGAAGGGGCTGGTCGTGCTGCCGTTCTCGGGCTGGGACACCAAGAGCGGCAACTACAACAACGGCCTGCAGCTGATCGAGTTCTCGCCGACGACGCTGACCACCGCCGGGCCGGCGCACACGCGCGGCTGGGTCGAGCGCGGCATCTTCGTGGGCAATCGCCTGGTCTCGCTGTCGGACATCTCGCTCGCGGTCGTCGACTACAGCGACCCGATGTCACCGAGCGTGGTCACCGAGCTCACGCTCGCGCGCAACGTGATCACCGCGCTGCCCGCTGGCGATCGCCTCGCCGAGGTCTCGTCGGACTGGTGGGACAACGACACGACCACGTCGCAGGTCCGCATGCTGCCGGTCGACAACGCCGAGGAGACCGCGGACGTCGGCGCGCCCGTGCCGTCCACGGACATCGAGGGTGTGAACGCGCGCGTGTTCCGCAACGGCCAGCTCGCCTACGTCGTCACCACCGTGCGCACCGACGAGCCGTGTCCGGGGACCACGGGTGGACCGGGCCAGCCGGGCGGCTACGAGGGCTGCTTCGTGCGCGCGCAGCAAGTCCAGGTCGTCGATCTGAGCGGCGCGACGCCGACCGTGCGCGGCAAGCTCCGCCTGCCGGGCGGGAACGGGCTCGGCGGCGGATGGGGATGGTACGGCTTCTGGTGGTACGACTGGTGGTGGGGCGATGAGGTCGTGCAGGTCGGCGGCGACGTGCTCGCGTTCCGCCGCTGGCAGCCGATCTTCGACTCCCGCGGCAGCTATCTCGACGCGAACAGCGAGCTCCAGATCGTCGACCTCGCCGCGCCCGATGCGCCGCGCGTGGCGTCGACCGTGATCCAGACCGACGCCCAGGCGTGGTGGGGCAACATCCGGGTCGTCGGCGACACGCTGTACACCACGCACTACGAGTGGCTGTCGGCTCCGGCGGATCGCCAGAGCACGGTCAAGTACTACCTCGATGCGATCGATCTCGGCGACCGGGCGCACCCGCGCGTGCGGGCGAGGATCAACGTGCCCGGGATGCTGGTCGGCGGCGACGCCAGCAATCCGAACATCATCTACACGATGGATTATCGCTGGACCGGAGACAGCGCGGTCAATGACTTCGACGTGCTCGAGATCCAGGGCTCTCGCGCGCGGCTCCTGGCGACGACGACGATCGACGGCTGGGTGGGCCAGACGATCGTGCGCGGCAAGCAGGCCTATCTATCGGCCCAGCGCTACACCTCGAGCAACAACGGGAGCCTCCTCCATGCGCGCGTCGATCTTCACGCGCTCGACATCTCGAACCCCAACCGGATCCGCGATCGCGTGGTCAGCGACACCGGCTGGGGCTGGCTGCTCGCCGTCGAGGGCGACCGTGCGCTGGTGACCTCGGGCTGGTGGGGCGAGCAGGCGATCGACGTCTATCAGCTGCGCGACGGCCGCGCGCCGAGCTTCGACCAGACGATCCGGACCCGTGGCTGGTGGGTCAACGGCGTCGCGCGCCAGGATCAGACGCTGTTCCTGTCGAGCGGCTACTGGGGCGTGCAGAAGGTCGATCTGCAGTAGCGCGCGTGTGAGCCAGGTCCCACGCGCTCGCCGGTGAGCCGCGCTCGCGATTGCCGATCTGCAGGAGCGTGCAGCGAACGGCGCTTATGTGCCATTGACCGACTACTGCGCATCCGATGATCCGAAGTAGAGGCGTGCCTCGTGCAGAATTGCTATAGCCAACAAGCACATCTGCAAAAGGAGTATGGCGATGAAGAAGAACACGAACCGCCACCGCAAGCTCGTCCTCCGCAAGGAGGCCATCTCGGTCCTCGCGCCCAACCAGCTCGAGGATGTCGCCGGCGGCATCGAGTCGAAGACGATCCCGGGCCTCTGTCTGACCGTGAAGACCTGCGCGTCGTTCGAGTTCGCCTGCTGACGCTCGAGCTCGCCGGCTGATCAGGACTTCTTGCCGGCGAGCAGGTCGGCGATCGTCCCGCGGGTGACCGGGTGATAGCTCGGGGCCACGGTCGCGAACAGCGAGCGGCCGTGGTCGAGCCAGAACCCGCCCTTCTTGACCAGCGCGGTGTAGACCTCGCGCACCATCCAGCGCCGTCCGACGGTCGACAGGAAGCGGTCGATCGCGGGCAGCGCGGCGCGCTCATCGCGCGCGATCAGGATCGGCAGCCAGTACATGAGCAGCTGCGGGTTGGTCGAGCTGGTCAGGTGGTACTGCTGATCGAGGGCGCGCAGGCGCTCGATCGTCGTCTCGGCCGGGAGGCTGCGGATGAAGGTCACCCACTCGACGGTCTTCCACGACGCCGTGTCGAACGCGGCGCCGCTGGCGGCGAACGCGGCGGCAGCGGCGCGGATCCGCGTGGCGAGCGTCGACTCGTCGGGCGTGGCGGTGGCCGGCACGCCCGGGCGGTAGATCCACGACTCGACGAGCGGCGCGAGGTCGGTGGCGCCGCCGGGGCCGCCGAGGCGCGCAACGATGTCGTCGACGAACGCGCGGCTGTCGGTCGACTGGAACGCGAGGCGGTCGAAGCGGTCCTTGAGGTAGGCGTCGAACCGCGCGCGGCCGATCTTGACCTCGAGCGTGCGCAGGAACAGCGAGCCCTTCTCGTAGGCGATCGTGCTGCTGGCGGCGTCGGGGTCGCTCGCGCCGTCGAGGGTCTGCGCGAGGCGCGAGGCGGGGGCGGTGGTGCCGAGCTCGACGATGTTGTCCTGCAGGTCCTTGCGGCCGAGGTGCCAGAGCAGATCGGCGAAGTCCTTGCCGCGCAGCTCCTCCATGATGCGGCGCTCGACGTACGTGGTGATGCCTTCGTTGAGCCAGGTGTCGTTCCAGGTCGCGTTGGTGACCAGGTTGCCGGCCCACGAGTGGGCGAGCTCGTGTGCGATCACCGAGACCATCGCGCGGTCGCCGGTGATCAGCGTCGGCGTGAGGAATGTGAGCAGCGGGTTCTCCATGCCGCCGAACGGAAAGCTCTGCGGCAGCACGAGCATGTCGTAGCGGCCCCAGCGGTACGGGCCGTAGAGCTTCTCGGCGGTGGCGACCATCGCGTCGACCTCGACGAACTCCTGCGCCGCGGCCTCGGCCACGGCGGGCTCGGCGTAGACGCCGGTGCGCGGACCGATCGCGCGGAACGCGAAGTCGCCGACCGCGAGCGCCATCAGGTACGACGGGATCGGGTGGCGCATCTGGAAGTGGTAGACGCCGTCGGGCGCGCGGGTCTCCGGGTTTTCGGCGCTCATGACCGCCATCAGCTCGGGCGGCACGGTGACCTTGGCTTCGTAGGTGAAGCGCACGCTCGGCGTGTCCTGCAGCGGGACCCAGGTGCGGCCGAGGATCGGCTCCGACTGGGTGAACAGCATGGGATGCGCCTTGCCGACGGTGCCGGCCGGGTCGACCCAGAGCAGCGCCTTGGCGTCGGCCGGCGTGCGGTAGCGGATCGCGACGCAGCGAACGTCGGGAGGCAAGGTCACGGTGAGCGGCACGCCGAGGATGGGGTGCTTCGTCCCGAGCGCGAACGCGAGCGCCTTCTGGGTTCCGCACTCGGTCGCGCCGGCGATGTCGAGCCCATCGGTGTCGAGGATCAGCTCGGCGCCCGGGACGCGGCGCTCGACGGTGAGCTCGGCGGTGCCGGCGATCTGCCGCGCCGCGAAGTCGACGGAGAGGTCGAGCGCGAGGTGCGAGACCGCGGTGCGATCGGCGCGCGCGTAGGAGTGCGGATCGGCGAACACCGCCGGGCGGGACGGCGAAGCGCTCGGATGGGCGCAGCCTGCGGCCCCGACGATGGTTGCGACGATCGATACGACGAGGGCGGCAGCGCGCATCTTCTGTGCGTACCACGACCGCGGCTCGCTCGACGAAGTTAGCCGCTCTATCCCCGGCTACAGGTGCGCGGCCACCAGCGCGGAGGCCTGGGCGAAGTCGAGGCGCTCGAACGACGGTCGCTAGCGAGGCCGGCGATCGATGACGCGCACTGCCTTGCCCTCGCTGCGCGGCACCTGCGAGCGCTCGACGACGCGCACGTGGACCGTGATCCCGGTCTGCTGGTGCAGCTCGTGCTGGACCCGCGCGCGCAGCTGCTCGAGGTCGACGCCGTCGCGCGCCGGCTCGCACAGCAGGCTCAGCTCGTCCATCGCGGCCGGCCGCTCGACGATCAGCTGGTAGTGCGGCCCGACATCGGGCACGCCGAGCAGGATGCGCTCGACCTCCGACGGATAGAGGTTCACGCCGCGGATGATCAGCATGTCGTCGCGCCGCCCGCGGATCCGGGTCATGCGCACCGTCGTGCGGCCGCACGCGCACGGCGCCGGATCGAGCGCCGCGATGTCGCCCGTGCGATAGCGGACCAGCGGCAGCGCCTCCTTGGTGATCGGCGTGAACACCAGCTCGCCCTCTCGGCCCGCCGGCAGCGGCTCGCCGGTCTCGGGGTCGATCACCTCGGGCAGGAAGTGGTCCTCGTGGATGTGCGAGCCGTTGCGCACCTCGCGGCACTCGCCCGAGACACCCGGGCCCACGATCTCCGACAGCCCGTACATGTTGATCGCCGTGAGCCCCAGCCGGCGCTCGATCTCCCCGCGCATCGCCTCGGTCCACGGCTCGGCGCCGAACAGGCCGATCTCGAGCGACAGCTCGCGCGGATCGATCGACGCCCGCTCGAGCTCCTCGGCGATGTTGAGCGCATACGATGGCGTGGCGCACAGCACCGCGCCGCCGAAGTCGCGCAGCAGCATCACCTGGCGCTGCGTGAAGCCGCCCGAGATCGGGACCACCGTGCAGCCGATCAGCTCGGCGCCCTGGTGAAAGCCGAGGCCGCCGGTGAACAGCCCGTAGCCATACGCGTTGTGCACGACCATCCCCGGGCGCACGCCCGCCATCGTCATGCAGCGAGCCATCACCTCGTTCCACACCGCCAGATCCGCGCGGCTGTACGGCGCGACCGACGGCTTGCCGCGCGTGCCGCTCGAGGCGTGCACGCGCACGACCTGCTCGCGCGGCACACCGAGCAGCCCGAACGGATAATGATCGCGCAGGTCCGCCTTGACGGTGAACGGCAGGCGGCGCAGGTCGGCGAGCGAGGCGATGTCGCGCGCGTCGGCGATGCCGGCGGCACGCAGCCGTGTCGCGAGCGGCGCGACCCCGAGCGCGCGCGACACACCGCCGCGCAGTCGCTCGAGCTGCAGCGCTTCCATCTGTTCGCGCGGGAGCGTCTCTGCAGGGTTCCAGATCGCCATCGCGGCGATAGTAGCGCGGACGGGCCTTCAAGTAGGATGGCGGCGCCGTGCGGCCCCTGCGGCGCGCCGGCGAGAGGAGCACCATGACCACCGCCCGCACCGCCGGTCAGATCGTCGTCGATCAGCTGCGGATCCACGGCGCCGACTTCGTGTTCTGCGTCCCCGGCGAGAGCTACCTCGCCGTGCTCGATGCGCTGCACGACGCGCGCGATCGCATCCAGGTGATCAACGCGCGCCACGAGGCGGGCGCGGCCAACATGGCCGAGGCCTACGGCAAGCTCACCGGGCGGCCGGGCATCGCCATGGTCACGCTCGGCCCGGGCGCATGCCACGCGGCGATCGGCATCCATACCGCGC
>DATIPJ010001006.1:0-7519 GCA_035472155.1 Kofleriaceae bacterium | reverse complement strand
CCTTCTTCGGGCCGGCGATCAGCGCGCGGATCCCGGCGACGACGTGGCGCGCGAGCGCGGCGGCGCCCGCCATGCTGAACGGCTGCCGCGTCCAGTGGTACTGGCGCGGATCGTAGAACCGCGCGCGGCCGAGTTGCCCGGAGACGGCGTCGAGGTCGACGAAGTACGCGCCGGCGGGGAGCGCGTCGCGCAGCCGGTGGTTGAGCTCGCGGACGATCGCGATCTCGCTCGACAGGTGGTGGCCCAGAGGCCCGGCGCCCAGCCAGTCGTAGCCGATCTGAACGACGCGCGCGCGCCGATCGGCGGCGAGCGACCACGCGTGCTGCCACGCCGCGAGCTCGTCCGCGATCCTTACCTCGGCCGGCCGATCCGACCCGAGGAGGCGGTCGTTCCACGGCAGCAGCACGACGACGTCGGGCGCGTGGGCAGTGAGCTCCTGGATGACGTTGTCGTATCCGCCGTCACCGACCGCGAGGCGCAGCCCGCTGCCCCATGCGATCGCGGCGATCATCGGGCTCAGCCACGACGTCGTGCATTGCCCGAGCACACGCACGGCGGTCGCCGGCTCGCCGAGCTCCTTCGCGAGCAGCCGGCCGGCGCGCTCGAGCTCCTCGGGATCGATCTCGTCGCGGCGGAGCGCGTCCTGGAGTCGCGCGAGCAACTCGTCCCGCCGGCCCTGCTTGCGCAGCTCCGCGATCGCTTTCCAGTCCACTACGCGTGCTCCCGCGTCCGCTTCTGCACGATCAGCGACATCGAGCGCGGCAGGAAGCGCGCGCGCGGCAGCGTGCGCTGCGGATGCACCGACAGCGCCTCGAGCACGCGCATGGAGTGGCGCTCGGCGAGCAGGACGAGCTCGGACTCGCGGCGGAACTCGTAGATGTGATCGACCTGTGCTGCGGTCAGCGCGCCGCTCACGAACGCCTTGCCGCCGGGCGCCAGCACGTGCTCGATGACCTCGAACAGGCGATCGGGCTGCTCGAGATGCTCGACGAGGAAGTTGCAGATGCACGCGTCGACCGACCCCGCCGGGTGCGACGTCAGATCGAGCGCATCGCGCAGCTCGTAGCGCGCCCGTCCGGCGAGCCCCGCGGCGGCGGCGAGCGCGCGCGCGATCTCGATCGACGACGGGCTGATGTCGAACCCCTCGAGCCGCGCGTCGGGCCGCCGGTGCATCGCGACGAGGCCCCAGCCGCCATGACCGGGCGCGAGCTCGATCAGCGCCGCGCGCTCGGGCAGCTTCGCGACGAAGCGAGTCTCGAAGAAGGCGGAGAGCTCGAGGTGGTGGGCCCACAGGAAATTCGTGAGGTACACGCCCCACAGGTAATCGTCCATCGCCGCCTTGTCGGCATACACCGCGTCGTAGCACTCGCGATAGGACTTGTGCTCGTAGCTGCCCGACGCCTCGTAGCGGCCCTGCGCCATGTTGACGTCCATCGTGAACTCGACGAACGCGTCGACTGTCCGCGGGATCGCGCGGTCGCCAAGCACGCGCCCCGCCCAGCCGAGAAGCAGCTCGGCGTAGCCGTCGAACCGATCGGGATCGAGCTGACGCGCCTCCTCGACACCCGCGAGCGAACGCGGGTGGTGGGTACGCACGTACGCGAGCAGTGTGGCGGCGAGCTCGGTCACTTGCGGAGGCTATCGATCAGATCCGCGAGCTCGCCGACGTTCTTGAGCGAGGCGACTTGCGAGCTCTTGAACCGGATCGCGAACTGCTTCTCGATGGTCAGCATCAGGGTGACGTGGGTCAGCGAGTCCCAGCCCACGACGTCGGCGGCAGTGGTCTCGCGCGTCACGATCAGCTCGTCGTCGTCGAACAGCTGCTGGAATACGGTGGCCAGGCTGTCGATCGTCGTCGTAGGCATACGTCGCTCCACCTCCCGGAGGCTCGCCTCAAAAGACGATCACGCCGCGTGCGTTCTTGCCCGACTCGAGGTCGGCAAAGGCGCGCGGGGCGTCGCTGATCTGGTAGCGCTGGGTGACCAGCTCGTCGAGCTTGAGCTTGCCCGCGGAGTAGAGCGAGAGCATGCGCGGGAAGTCCTCGCGCGGGCGGGCGGAGCCGAAGTAGCTGCCGGTCAGGGTCTTCTCCTCGAACGGCAGCGAGCGGGTGACCACGGTGGTGGAGGCGCTGGAGGGGGCGACGCCGACGACGACGGCGAGCCCGCCGCGCCGGATGGCCTTGTAGGCGGCGGCTGCGACCTCGCCCGAGCCCACGCACTCGAATGCGTAGTCGAACCCGCCGCCCGTCGCCTTCTTGAGGGCCTTGGTGAGGTCCTCGCCCGGTGCCGCCTTGATGACGTCGGTCGCGCCGAATTTCTTGGCGAGCTCGAGCTTGGCGTCGCTGGTGTCGATCGCGAAGATGCGCTCGGCGCCCGCGATCGCGCAGCCCTGGATGACGTTGAGGCCCACGCCGCCCGCGCCCCACACGCCGCAGCTCGAGCCCGGCGTCACCCGGGCCGTGTTGATCGCCGCGCCGACGCCGGTGGTGACCGCGCAGCCGACCAGCGCGGCGCGATCGGCCGGGACCTTGGGGTCGTACTTGACCAGGTTACGCTCGTGCATCACCGCGTACTCGGCCATCACGCCGACGCCGGAGAACACGTTGAGCGGCTTGCCCGCGGCGTCGCGCGTGCGCAGCGTGCCGTCGAGCATTGTCGAGAGAGCCTTGCCTTGCTGATCGCACAGCACCGGCCGCCCGATGTTGCAGTAGCGGCAGCGGCCGCACATGTAGATCCAGTTCGCGAGCACCTTGTCGCCCACGGCGACGTCGGTCGTGCCCTCGCCCACCTCGATCACCGTGCCCGCGGCCTCGTGCCCGAGGATCAGCGGGAGCGGTAGCGCGATCGTGCCGTTGGTGCCCGATAGATCGGAGTGGCAGACGCCGACCGCATCGATCTTGACCATCGCCTCGCCGCGCGCCGGCGAATCGAAGGTCACCTCCTCGACCACCACAGGTTTGTTGAGCTCGCGTGCGACGACGGCAAATCCCTTGCGTGGCATGCTGCCAAGCTCCTTCAAGCCACTCAGACGAGCAATAGCTTCGCGCGAAAAGTTCCGTATAATCCGCGCGCCTCGCTCCCGTCGAGGCCCCACCGGAGGTTCGCATGCTGGTCCGCGACAAGCTCTACATCAATGGGCAGTGGGTCGCTCCCACGTCCAAGGAGACCATCGACGTCCACAACGCCGGTACCGGCGAAGTGATGGGCACTGTGCCCGCAGGCGCCGATGCTGATATCGAAGCCGCCGTGCGCGCCGCGCGCGCTGCGTTCGAGCGCTGGAGCCAGCTACCGGTCGCCGAGCGCGCCGGCTTCCTGGCGAAGATCTCCGCCGGGCTGCAGCAGCGCGGCGAGGTGCTCGCCAAGACGATCGCGCAGGAAGTCGGAATGCCGATCAAGCTGTCGGGCCGCATCCAGGCCGGCTTGCCGATGCTGACGTTCGGCAACTACGCAAAGATCGCAAGCGAGTTCCAGTTCGAACAGAAGGTCGGCCACTCGCTGGTCGTGCGCGAGCCGGTCGGCGTCGTCGGCGCGATCACGCCGTGGAACTATCCGCTGCACCAGATCGCGCTCAAGGTCGCCCCTGCGCTCGCCGCCGGCTGCACCGTGGTGCTGAAGCCATCGGAGGTCGCGCCGTTCAACGCGTTCATCCTCGCCGAGGTCGTGCACGAGGTCGGCCTTCCGCCCGGCGTGTTCAACGTCGTCACCGGCTTCGGGCCCGTCGTCGGCGAGGCGCTGGTCAAGCACCCCGAGGTCGACATGATCTCGTTCACCGGCTCGACGCGCGCCGGCAAGCGGATCTCGGAGGTCGCCGCGCAGATGGTCAAGCGCGTGACGCTCGAGCTCGGCGGCAAGTCGGCGTCGATCATCCTCGACGACGCGGACCTCCCGACCGCGGTCAAGGGCACGGTCACCAACTGCTACCTCAACTCGGGCCAGACCTGCACCGCGTTCACGCGCATGCTGGTGCCCGAGTCGCGCTACGCCGAGGCCAAGGCGATCGCCGCCGAGGTCGCCAAGGCCTTCACGCCCGGCGACCCGATGTCGGAGTCCGCGCGCCTGGGCCCGCTGTCGTCGAAGATGCAGCTCGATCGCGTGCGCGACTACATCCGCAAGGGCATCGAGGAGGGTGCCGAGCTCCTCACCGGCGGCGTCGAGCCGCCCGAGGGCGTCGCGGCCGGCGGCTACTTCGTCCGCCCGACGGTGTTCGGCAAGGTCAACCCGAAGTCGACGATCGGCCAGGAGGAGATCTTCGGCCCGGTGCTGTCGATCATCACCTACAAGGACGAGGAGGACGCGGTCCGGATCGCCAACGATACGATCTACGGCCTCGCCGGTGGCGTGTGGTCCGGCGACGATGCCCGCGCGCAGCGAGTCGCGCGCCGCATGCGCGCCGGCCAGATCGACATCAACGGCGGCGGGTTCAACATGAACGCCCCGTTCGGCGGCTTCAAGCAGTCGGGCCACGGCCGCGAGGCCGGCACGTACGGCCTCGAGGAGTTCCTCGAGTACAAGTCGATGCAGCTCAAGGCCTAGCCAGCCCGGCGGTCAGCCCTTTGATCTGCGAGACCCGCAGCTTCACGAGGTGGATGAGCACCGCCTCGAGCCCCGAGGCGTGAAGGAACGCCTCGAGCGCGAGCATGGCCTGATAGCCGCCGGCGGCGGCGCGCGCGTAGTGGAAGCGCGGCGGGCCCGGATGGGCGATTTTGGTCATCGGGGTTCTCCTGGGATGGCGGGCGCGGTATGAGTCGACGATATGATATCGGCGCGCAAGCTCGGCCTGTGGTCGGGTGTCGGCATCGTGATCGCCAACATGATCGGCGCCGGTGTGCTGACCACGCCCGGCTTCATGGCCATGAGCCTGGCGCCGTCGTACATCCTCCTGGCGTGGCTGGTCGGCGGCATCGCCGCGCTGTCGGGCGCGCGCGCGTACGCCGCGGTCGCGCAGGCCATCCCGCGCTCGGGCGGTGAGTACCGCTATCTCTCGACCTTGTGGCACCCGATGCTCGGCTACCTCGCCGGCTGGACCTCGCTGATCGTCGGGTTCTCGCAGCCCGTCGCGGCCGACGCCCAGCTGGTCGGCTACTACGCCGGCACGCTCGGCGTCGACATCGGCTGGCGCGCGATCACCGCCGTGGTCATCATCGCGGTAACGGCGCTGCATGCCTTCGACCTGCGCGCGTCGCGCCGCGGCCAGAACATCCTGGTCGCGGTCAAGCTCACGCTCGTGATCGGCTTCGTCGTCGTCGGGCTGGTCGCCGGCTCCAACGCCTGGCCGACCTGGCGGCCCGACGCGTCGGCGAACGGCCTCCCGCTCGCGCCGTTCTTCCAGAACCTGGTGTTCATCGCGTTCTGCTACAGCGGCTGGAACGCGGCGATCTACGCCAGCGAGGAGTTCGCCGAACCGCGCCGCGACGTGCCGCGCGCGATGCTGATCGGCTGCGCGATCGTCATGGTGCTCTACCTGCTCGTCAACTGGGTGTTCGTCACCAACCTGACCCCGAGCCACTTCGGCGCGTGGATCGGCGACGACCCCAAGCGCATCACGCTCGGCCACGTGCTCATGAAGAACCTGATCGGCACCGCGGGCGCGCGGATCATGTCGGCGTTCATGATCGTGGCGCTGCTCTCGGCGGCGAGCGCGATGACGATGATCGGCCCTCGCGTCTACGCGGCGATGGCGCGCGATGGCTACCTGCCGGCGGCGTTCGCCGCCGAGGACGGCCGCCCCCCCGTGTGGTCGGTGGTGCTCCAGGGTGCGATCGCACTCGCGGTGGCGATGACCACGAGCTTCATCGACGCGATCACCACGGTCGGCGCCATCCTGACGTTCATGGCGGCGCTCACCGCGCTCGGCGTGTTCAAGCTCCAGCTCGACCGGACCCGGACCGAGAAGCCGGGGATCACCGCGATGGTCGCGGCGGCGATCTTCGTCGCACTGGCAGCCTTGATGCTGTACTACGCGGTCGCCAGCCCGCTCCTCAACACCGTGACCCTGCCCGGCATCGGCAAGGTCGCGTCGCCGCTGGTCTGGCTGGCCTTCATCGTCCTGGTGACGCTCATCTACGCGGCCTGGTCCGCCTGGGCACCGCGCCGCCGCCCTGGTAACACCGGGGCATGACCACCGAGCAGGTCCTCGTCGAGGTCGCGGGCGACCTCGCCACCGTCACCCTCAACCGTCCCGATCGCCGCAACGCGCTGTCGGAGTCGATGTTGCGCGACCTCGGCGCGGCGCTCTCCCGCGCGGTCGCCGCACCCGCCGTGCGCGCGATCATCGTCGCCGCCAACGGCCCGGTGTTCTCGTCGGGCCACGACTTCAGCGACATGGTCGACCGCGACCTCGAAGGCATGCGGCGGCTGCTCGGCGTGTGCGCCGAGGTCATGATCAGCATCGAGCGCCTGCCGGTGCCGGTCATCGCCCGCGTGCAGGGCATCGCGACCGCCGCCGGCTGCCAGCTGGTCGCGAGCTGCGATCTGGCGGTCACCGTCGAGGAGGCCACCTTCGGCGCCCCGGGCGGGCGCGGCGGCTGGTTCTGCCACACGCCACTGGTCGCGATCGCGCGGGCGATCGGCGCGCGCCGCGCCCTCGAGCTCGGCCTGACCGGCGACTCGATCGACGCGCGCACCGCGCTGGCCTGGGGCCTGGTCAACCGCGTCGTCCCGCGCGCCGAGCTGGTCGCTGCCACCGAGGCGCTCGCCCGCGCCGCCTGCCGCGGCAGCCTCGGCTCGAAGGCCGCCGGCAAGCGCACGTTCTATCGCCAGATCGACCTCGATCTCGAGGCTGCCTACGCCGAGGCCGTCGAGGTGATGGCGCAGACCGCGATGACCCCCGACGGTCGCGAGAACATGCGGGCGTTCATGGAAAAGCGCCCCGGCGCGTACCCGCCGACCCGGTGACGCCCGCCGATCGGCGCAGGCAGCGGTGAGCGCGGCATGATTCGCGGACCAGCGTCGACGAGCGAGGTAGGCTCTCGGCATGGTCAGGCTGCTCCGGCTCGGTGTGACGAGTATCGCGATCGCCGCGTGCTCGGCGGACGGTGGCTCACCGCCACCCGCGCCGGACCCCGGTGTCATCTACACGTTTCCACGCGACGGGCAGCTCGACGTGCCGCTGAGCGCGCGCGTCGTGTTGACGTTCTCCGACCCGGTGGTGGCCACCGCGATCGCACCGTGCACCGGAACCGCGGCCGACCCCGTGGGCGCGCTGTGCGTGGTCAGCCCCGACGGACCGATCGCGGCAACCGCCGAGGTGCTCGGCGACGGCCGGATCGTGCAGCTCGCCGGGCTCGACCTCGCGGAAGGCACCGCGTACGCGGTGTACGCGCGAGCCGCGCTCTCACCGACCGCGAAGAACCTGCCGGCCAGCGGCCCCCTGGTTCGCTTCACGACGCGGAGCACCCGGCCACGCGCCGCCCCGCCCGCGGTGGTCGCGATCAACGGCCGCGGATGCCGACGGCTACACGCTGATGATCGCGCCGAGCGCGACCATGGCGGTCAATGTCAGCTTGTTCAAAAATCTTTCC
>DATIPJ010001005.1:0-3134 GCA_035472155.1 Kofleriaceae bacterium | reverse complement strand
CGCCCGCTGCTCGCGGTGCTCGCGGCGCTCATCATCGGCTTGATCGGCGTGGGTCGGTTGCCGACAGCCCTATGGGGGGCGATCGCCGTCCTCTGCGTGGCAGCGATCTCATTCGCGATCAGCGCCTCGTCGGCCAGATGGCTTCGAGATGCGATCGTGAGGGCGAGCTTCGATCCCGTTCGCGCCACCGTCCTGGAGCGTGCGCGTCGCGGTCGCGCGAGCCGCTGGTGGGCGCTATTGCTGTTCGTGATGGCGTTCCCCTTGGTCAGCGGCGCCGCGATCGCGCTCGCGTATCCGGCGGTCTCGCGAGCGGTCTCTCATCATCAGGGCCTGTGGGCGCTGACGATTCTCGCCGCGTCCGTCGGGATCGTGCTGAGTGGACTCGCTTGGCTGTCGCTATTCGGTGCTCGAAGCGTGGATTGGGCTCCGGCTGTTCTGCTCGCTGCGGCGCTCGCGTGGTTCATGCAGGGGACGGCATGGGGCGGTGAAATGGGGACGTTGACCATGCTTGTCGCCGTAGTCGCGGTGTACAGGACGCGTCGCCGGCGAAAGCGCGAGCTGGCTGCCCTGGCGGTAAGCGCCGGCGAAGGCTCCGCTGCGGCGCGTCAGCGAGGCATCTGACGCAGGCGCCGAGTTCCGGCATATCCTGGGGCAATGCCCACAAACCCGCACGCCGAGCACCTCCAGGAGCTGCTGGAGGGCCTCAACGAGCCCCAGCGTGAGGCGGTTACGCACGGTGAGGGGCCGCTCTTGATCCTGGCCGGCGCGGGCAGCGGCAAGACGCGCGTCCTGACCCACCGCATTGCGCATCTGATCTACTCGGATGAGGCACAGCCGAACGAGATCCTCGCGATCACGTTCACGAACAAGGCGGCCAAGGAGATGGCCGGCCGCGTCGAACGGCTGCTCGGGCGCGCGACGCGCGGCATGTGGCTGATGACTTTCCACGCCGCCTGCGCGCGGATCCTGCGCGTGGAGGCCGAGCGGCTCGGCTATACGCGCCAGTTCACGATCTATGACCAAGCCGACGCGCGGCGTCTGACCAAGCGTTGCGCCGACGCCGTCGGCGTCGACCCCAAGCGCTACACGCCGGCCGCGCTCCACAACCAGATCTCGGGAGCCAAGAACCGCCTGCGCTCGGCCTCGGACATGCGCGAAGACGCCGCGGACTCGCAGTTCGCGGAGATGCTGGCCGACGTTTACGAACTGTACGAGCGCGACCTGCTGCGCATGAACGCGATGGACTTCGACGACCTGCTGTTTCGCACGGTGAACCTACTCGAGCTGTTCGAGGACGTGCGCGAGCGCTACCAGACCGCCTTTCGCCACGTGCTCGTCGACGAGTACCAGGACACCAACTACGCGCAGTACCGGATGCTGCAACTGCTCGTCGGTGGTGGGCGCGAGGAGCCGGCCCGCGGAAACCGGCTGAGCATCCCCGGTCACCGAAACCTCGCGGTGGTTGGCGACGACTCTCAATGCTTGGTTGAAGGCACGAAGGTGACGATGGGAGACGGGAGCGCTCGGCCGATTGAGGACATCCAAGCTGGAGATGAGGTGCTGTCCTGCTACGGAAGCGGCGATATGAGGCCGGCGCGAGTGATGCGTACTCATCGCTCGCATGCCGAGAAGGGGGTCGCGATCACGCTCCGCAGCGGTCGGCGCATTGTGAGCACTCCCGAGCACACTCACTTCGCCGGCTACCGCATTGGTTTGACTCCACAGATGCACATGACCTACCTCATGCATCGTGGCGACAAGGGCTTTCGAGCTGGAACGTCCCGCACGTACACGGCCGGGCAGATCAAGCCGACTGTCGGTGTCGCACACCGCACTCGCCGGGAGACTGGAGACGCGGCCTGGGTTGTGGGCACTCATCCGAGCGAGGCCAAGGCGCGCGCTCACGAGATGGTCCTCTCGCTTCGACACGCACTACCGACGATTCCCTTCCGCGCACGCTTAAAAAGCCCGAACAACGGTCTCGTGTGTGACCAGAACCTGATCGACGAGATCTTCGAGACGTTCGACACGAACGCGAACGCGGCTGCATTGCTCGAAGCGGAGGGCTTCGACCTGGAGCATCCTCATTTTGTACCGGGCTCGTTCGAGGGACGGCGACGAATCGTGACTGTGACATTGTGCGCCGATCGTCGCGCGGCGACGCCGATGCATCTCGTCGCCGTCGGCGGTCGCGATCCCGAGGCCCGCGCCGCGCTCGAACGGGTTGGTCTCAGTCTTCGACCGGCCAGGGCGGGAAGCGCGAGCTGGCGCTTCGAGACCGTGCTCAAGGACTTCGCCGCGGTAATGGCAATCGTTGCGCGGATTCGAGCCGAGTTGCCGGTCTTAGTCCGCTGTCAGGCGCGCCTTGGCGCTGGCGGGCGACGTCGGAACACCCTTCCCTTCATGCCGGCTGGGTCAGTGCGCCCCGGGATGGTGATGTTCACCGAGCGCGGCGAGTACGACGTCGTCGAGGAGGTAGAACGAGTAGCTCTAGAGGGCTCGGTCTTCGATCTCGACATCGAGGGCACACACAACTTCATCGCCGAAGGCTTGATCACCCACAATTCGATCTACAGCTTCCGCGGCGCCGAGGTCAAGAATATTTTGGACTTCCAGGAGGACTTCCCGGACGCGCGCGTGGTCAAGCTCGAGCAGAACTACCGCTCGACGGAGACGATCCTGCGCGCGGCCAACGCCGTGATCGCGAACAACCGCGGCGGCATCGCCAAGCGCCTGTGGAGCGAACGCGGCGAGGGCGATCAGATCCACTTGCGTGGCCTCGAGGACGAGCATGCCGAGGCGCGCTTCGTCGTCGGCGAGATCGAGCGGCTCGTCGACGAGGGCGCCTCGCGCGAGGAGATCGCGGTGCTCTACCGCACGAACGCGATGTCGCGCGTGATCGAGGACACGCTCGTGCGCCGTGAGATCGCCTATCAAGTGATCGGCGGCACGAAGTTCTACGAGCGCGCGGAGATCAAGGACGCGATCGCCTACCTGCTGTTCCTCGCCAACCCGTTCGACGTGGTCAGCTTCACGCGAATCGCCAACTCCCCGCGACGCGGCCTCGGCCAGACCTCGCTGGCGCGCGTGCTCGCGCACGCCGACACGGCCGACGTCTCGGTCTGGCAGGCCGC
>DATIPJ010001004.1:0-2569 GCA_035472155.1 Kofleriaceae bacterium | reverse complement strand
GGGGCGCTCGCGGGCGAGCCGCGCGACCGAGGCGCTGAGCACCGCGGTCTCCTCGGGGCCGAGCAGGCGCGCCGCGACGGTGGCGTGCTCGCCGGCGAACCCGGCGACGTCGCCGCCCGCGCGCTCGTCGATCGCGCAGCTGCGCTCGACCGCGCCCAGCCACAGGCCACCGACCCAGCGGTCGACGCGGCGGAGCAGCGGATCGAGCACGCCGAGCAGCCCGCGCGCCTCGCGGTCGCCGAGCGCGCCGCGATGCCGCCACACCAGGGCGAGCGCCTCCGCGGCGACGGTGCGATAGCCGCCGGCGAGCGGGCTCGGCGCAACGGTCGTCGCGGTGATGTAGCGCCCGAGCGCCTGTGCGGCTGCATAGGCCGCCGCCTGGGCGAGCGCCGCGGCGTCGTCCTCGGCGGCCTCGGTGAACACGACCTCGAGCCAGCGATCGACCAGGCGATCGGCGCGCGCGAGCGCGGGCTGGGCGCGGTCGCCGGCGGCGCCGAGCTCAGAAAACAGCGCGTGGATCGACTTGCGGCTGCGGGTCTCCGCCGGGAAGCCGGCGAGCCACGCGGGGTCGAAGTCGATGACGGTCGGCTTGCCCAGCGCGCGCATGACGATCGAGCTCTTCGCCGCGTCGGGCACGAAGTCGGCGACATCGCGCGCCATGCGGCGGGCGAGCCCGTGGGCGCCGATCGCGAGCCGCTCGGCGAGCGCCGCGTCGAGGACGTCGAGCGGCGCGCACGCCAGGAGCCGGCCGCAGCGCGCGAGCGCGACCTGGTCGTCGCGCCCCGGTTCGGTGAGCTCGACGCGCCACATCTCCTCGGCGCCGCGCCGCCACTCGCCGGCCGCGAGCAGACAGCGCGCCGCCGCGAGCCGCGCGACCGGCCGCGCGAGCTCCTTGCCCAGGCCGAACTGCGACCATGCGAGCGCGACCTCGTCTTCGCGGCCCATCGCGACCAGCGCGTCGAGGAAGATCGCGACATCGACCGCGTCGTCGGGCTCGATCCGGCCGTAGCCCTCGGCGGCGCGCCCTGGATCGCCGCGCAGCGCGCCCTCGCGCGCGTAGCAGCGGGCGACGTACCGCGGGTCCTTGCGCCAGGCGGTGAGGATCCGCGTGTGGCGCGGCCACGCGGCCTCGCGGCCCTCGAGGCGGTTGGCGCGCAGGGCGATCGCCTCGTCGAGGCGGCCGACCTGCAGCAGCGCATCTGCGACCAGGAGGTCGATCTGGATCTGATCCGGATACCAGGGCAGGCCCGGATCCATCGGGCAGCCGTGCAGGTAACCGCTGCGCTGGGCCTGGGCGAGCCACGCGCCCTGGCGGCCGGTCTCGCGGTGCAGGGTCACCAGCGCGATGTGCGCGGCCGACGAGCCGTGCAGCAGCGCGGCGCGCTCGAGCAGCCGGATGCCCTCGTCGATCCGGCCGTTGTCGTCGAGCCGATCCGCCGCGGTGTCGATCACGTCGAGCTCGCCCGGGCGGCACAGGGCCGCGATGCCCGCGCCGGCCACGGTCTCGAGCTGGCTCGGCGGGGCCTGGTTCGGCGACCCGGGCTCGATGCTGTCGTCGTCGACCAGCTCGGCGTACGGCCGCGCCCAGCACGGCGCGCACGCGAGGATCCGCCGCAGCAGCGCGTAATCGCGGCCGCGCGCGATGCTGGCGCGGAAGCGCTCGAACAGCGCCTGCGGCTGCTCGGGGTCGGCCGCCAGGATCAGGTCGGTGAGGTCCTCGCGCAGCGCGAGCGAGAGCAGGCGCAGCGCCGGCGCCTTGAGGCCCACGCCCAGACGGGCCGCGAGCGTGCGCCCGAGCCGTCGCCCGGTGACCGGCGTCCCCGGAGGCGTCCCGGCGGCGCCGTCGCGGGTCTCGTCGCCGCTGTCGAGGCCAGCGGCAGTCGCGCCGATGTCGACGGTCATCGCGCGCGCGAGGTCCTCGAGCTGGACATACGCGCGCGCCTGCTCGCTGAGCACCGGCGCAAACACGCGGACGGCGGCGAGCACATCGGCGGCCTCGACCGCCTCGAACCGCCGCGGCAGCGGGCCGAGGCCGCGCGCCGCGAGCCAGCGCTCGAGGGTGTCGTGGATCTGCTCGCCGAGGTTCTTGCCGAGCGCGTCGAACGTCTCGTGCGCGCCATCGCGGCCGAGCGCGTGCAGCCGCACCGCGCCGACCCGCGGCAGCCCGAGCTCGAGCCAGACCAGCTCGTCGCGCCGGGTCGGGCCGTAGAACGAGTCGCCCGGCGTCGCGCCCGGCCGCGCGTGGTCGGGCGTGAAGTGGCCGTCCTGCGACACCAGCGGCGTCGACTCGGCGTCGAACACCGCGAGCCCGGGGTGGCGCTGGCAGGCCTCGATGCACGCGATCCACAGCAGCAGCCCGGCCTCGGCGGCGTTCGGCGCGTCGCCACCCTCGACGACGAGCTCGGGCACGAGGAACGCGACGCGGTGGGGCTTGCGCAGCGCCGGCATCAACGGCCTGGATTATTCTACGGATCCAGTTCGCGATGCATGCGCCTGCGGAACGTCCCTGCCGGCCTTCGGCGGGTACGGGCCGGGCGGGCGTGACCGCAGGATTCCCCCTGTCGTGAGG
>DATIPJ010001003.1:0-7633 GCA_035472155.1 Kofleriaceae bacterium | reverse complement strand
CTTCGCGCAGCGGGTCGAGCTGTTGACCGCGGGGCTGGCCGATCTGGTGCGCACGCCCGGGCCGATCCCCGAGGTCGTCGAGCGCGATGCGCGCCGGCTCGCCGAGGTCGTCCCCGACGGCAGCGCAGCGGGGGTCGTCAGCTCCCCGCCGTACGCCGGCACGTACGACTACGCCGAGCATCAGCGCCTGCGCTTCGACTTCCTCGCGCTCCGCCACCGCGAGCTCGACGCGGGCGAGATCGGCTCGCGGCGCAGCTTCGCGGCCGACCCGCGCGCCGGGGCCGCGTGGCGCGCTGCGCTCGCCGACGCGCTCGACGCCATCGCGCGCGTGCTCGCCCCGGGTCGCGCGGCGGCGCTGGTCCTCGGCGACTCGGTGGCGCAGAACCGCGCGAACTACGCGCTCGACGACGTGCGCGGTGCGCTCACCGACGACCTGGTCCTCGAGGCCTGGGCATCGCAGCAGCGCCCGATGCTCGGCGGTCGCGAGCAGCGCGCCTTCGGCGACCGGCCCAAAGCCGAGCACATCGTCCTCCTGCGCCGCCGCTGAGGCGATGCCGTTGAAAGCGGGCCGCGGGTCATGCACGCTGCGCCGCGTGGAGGTGTTTCTCGAGACCACCGGCGACCGACACCTGCAGATCGTGGGCGGGCTGACCGCGCTCGAGCGCCGGATCCGCGAGCTGGCGCGCCAGGGCGCGACGCGCGCCGTCGTCGCCGCGCCGGCGGTGGCATTCCCGCGCCCGCTGCCGATCGCGGTCGACTTCGTGCCGGCCGGCAGCGCGCCCCCCGAGGGCGCCCGGCGCGAGCGCGCCGATGTCATCGCCGGTGTCGAGCTCTCCGACGAGGCGGCGCGCGCGCGGGCCGAGTGGGCGCTGATCCGGCGGATGAACAAGTCGTTCGAGGGGCCCGTCGATGCGCTGATCAACTGGCGGTTCTCGATGCGGATCACGCGCGTGCTGGCGCGCCGGTCGCTGGCGGTGACGCCCAACCACGTCACGATCGCGGCGATCCTCGTCGGCCTGGTCGCGTCGCTGCTGGCCAGCCGCGGCAGCTACGCGATGCTCGCGCTGGCCGGCGTGCTGCTCGAGGTCAACTCGATCCTCGACTCGTGCGACGGCGAGCTGGCGCGGCTGCGCTATCAGTACTCCAAGCTCGGCCAGTGGCTCGACAACCTGTCGGACGACATCGTCGACAACCTGTTCATCATTGCAGTGGGTACCGGGCTCGGCGGTCCGTGGCGCTGGCTCGGCCTCGCCGCGGCGTGCGGGCGGTGGCTGGTCTCGCTGGTCACGTACATCGCAGTCTATCGGCGCACGGGGACCGGCGATGTGTTCGCGTTCCGCTGGTGGTTCGAGACCGGCAAGGCCACCGCCGACGACGTGTACGACCCGCGCTCGCCGGTCACGTGGCTGCGCTCGTTCGGCCGGCGCGATACCTACGTGTTCGTGTGGATGGTCGTGCTCGTGTGTGGGTTCCCGCCGTGGGTGGTGGGCCACGGGCTGGCGATCGCCGCGGTCAATGTCTCGCTGCTGGTCCTGCACTTCACGGTGTTCCGGAACCGCCGCGCGGCGTGATCGATCTCGCGCAGGTTGGCGCGCGGCGCGATCGTCAGCGGGGGTCGCGATCAGATAGAGTGTCGGGCTGAATGCGGGGACGTCTCTGGGTAGGGGTGCTCGTGACGTGGTTGTCGGGCACCACAATCGCTGTTGCAGATCGCGTACTGGACCGGCCGGCGTTCACCGCCGCGCCGGGTGAGCTGCTCGCGCTGGCGAGCGCGGCACCGGCGGGAGACTGGCCGGTGGTGCTGCTGCGCGATCAGCACGACGTGAGCTACGACGACGAGGGTCGGGCGACGGTGCGCTGGCGGATGGTCTTTGTCGTGCGGACGCGCGCGGGCGTCGACGGCTGGGGCACGGCGCGCGCCGAGTGGCGGCCGTTCTACCAGGACCGCCCGCAGGTCCGTGCGCGCGTGATCGAGCCCGGCGGCGAGGTGACCGAGCTCGACCCGGCGCTGATCGTCGACGCGCCGGCGACGCAGGTGGGGGCTCCGGCGTCGAGCGACCGGCGCCGGCTCGAGGCGCCGCTGCCGCGGCTGCAGGTCGGCGCCGTCGTCGAGGAGGAGATCGTCACGGTCGACCGCGAGCCGCTGCTGGCGGCCGGCGCGATCGACACCACGCCGATCGGCGGCGACGTTCCGACGCTGAGCACGGTCATCTCGTATGCGGCGCCGGCCGCGCGCAAGGTCCACCACGTGGCGCGCCGGCTGCCGGCGGGGGTGCGCCCGCGGCATCAGGTCGCCGGTGGCCGCGAGAGCTGGACCTACGACATCGGCCCGCTGCCGGCGCTACCGCCGCGCGAGGCCGACGTGCCGGGCGACGTCGTCGTGCAGCCGTACGTCGGCGTGGGCACGGCTGCGAGCTGGACGGCGGTCGCGCGCGGCTTTCGCGGGCTCATCGACGGCCGGATCGCCGAGGGCCCGGTCAACCTGCCGGCCGACATTCCGCGCGTCGCGTCGATCGATACGGTGCATGCGATCGCGGCCTGGATCCGCCGGCGGGTTCGCTACACCGGCGTCGAGCTCGGTCAGGCGTCGAATGTGCCGTGGCCGCCGGCGCAGACGGTCAAGCGCGGCTTCGGCGACTGCAAGGACCTCGCGGCGCTGATGGTCGCGCTGTTGCGCCAGGCCGGCGTGCGCGCCGAGGTCGCGCTGCTCGACGCAGGCCCGGGGCTCGACGTCGATCCCGACCTGCCCGGCGCGGGCGGCTTCGACCACGCGATCGTGCGCGCGCGGCTCGACGGGCGCGACCTCTGGATCGATCCGACCGAGGAGCTGATGCGCCCGGGCGAGCTGCCGGCGCGCGACCGCGGACGGCGCGTGCTGATCGTCGCCGACGATGCGCGGGGCCTCGCGATCACGCCGAGCGCCGCGCCGGGTGACAACGTTTTCCACGAGGTGCGGACGTTCACGGCCTCGGAGAACGGCCCGTCGCAGGTCGTGCAGGCGATCCGCCCGACGGGGATGTTCGAGCGCAGCTCGCGCTGGTGGTTCCGGGACACGCGCGCCGAGTACGTGAAGAAGACCTACGAGGGCTACGTCGACGCGGTGTACGGCGGCACGCTCGATCGCGTGACGTCGACGGCGGCCGCCGATCTCGCGATCCCGTTCGAGGCGACCGTGGCCGTCAAGGACAGCCCGCGCGTCCTCACCAGCCGCGACCGCATCGATGTCGTGCTCGATCCGGGCGCGGCGCTCGAGGAGATTCCCGCGACCGTGACCGAGAGCGCCGCTGCGTCACGCACGCAGGACTTCGCGTGGCCGACGCCCCAGATCCACGAGATCGAGCACCGGATCGTGGTACCGCACGGGTTCACCCTGCCGGCGCCGTCGGACAGCGTGCGCTCGGTCGGTGCGGCGACCTGGGTCGAGCGCCGCCGCCTCGAAGGCCAGACGCTGATCGTCAGCTTCCGGTTCGATAGCGGCAAGCCGCGCTGGACCGCAGGCGAGGTCGCCGCGCTGCATGATGCGCTGCCGAGCCTGCGCGAGGAGGTCCACATCGACCTCGAGCAGACGGCGGGCGCGCTGGTGCGGGCCGGCCAGCCCCGCGAGGCGCTGGCCGAATGCCGGCGGCTGATCGCCGAGCATCCGCGCGAGGCCGCGCATCATTCGCAGCTCGCGGTCGCGCTCGTGGCGGCCGGCGCCGGCGAGGCGGCTCGACGGGCCGCGCGCGAGGCCGTTGCGCTGGCACCCGCGCAGGGCGATCCGCACGCCGTGCTCGGCTGGGTGCTGAGCCACGACACGCTGGGTCGGCCGTACATCCACGACTGGGATCGCGCCGGGGCGATCGCGGCGTATCGCAAGGCGCTCGAGCTCCAGCCCGGGCACCAGGGCGCGCAGGAGGGGCTCGCCGAGGCGCTCGTGCACGACCGAGAGGGTCGCGTCTTCGAGAGCGGATCGGACGTCCAGGGGGCGATCGAGGTCGTGCGGCGCTCGCTTCGCGCACGCAGCTCCGATGCCCAGGCGCTGCGGCTCGCGCGGCTGCTGTCGTCGGTCGGGCAGTTCTATGAAGCGGAGCAGGTGGCGCGCATCGCGCAGCCGACGGAGGATCGCGACAAGGTGATCGTGGCAGCGGTCGCGGGCGCGCATGGCGCCAAGCAGGCGATCCGGGTCGCCGGCGAGCTGCGCAGCGGTGGGGTTCGCACGCAGCTGCTCGAGCACGCCGCGGGCGTGATGCTGTGCCTGCAGCGCTACAAGGTCGCGCGCGAGCTGCTCGCCGAGAGCGACGCGGCGGGTCTCACGCCGGTGATGTCCAACATGCTCGAGCGGCTGGTGGCGCGTCCTGCGATCCAGTCCGGGACCGCCGACCCGCGGTCGGCCGTGCTGGATGTCCTCGCCGCGGCGTTCGATCGCCATCGCAGGACGCCGGCGTTCTGGGACGCGGCGCTCGAACGAAGCGCGCGCGGGAGGCTCCGGCGCCTGGTGGTGCTGCCGCCGTGGGGCAGGAGCACGCGTCTCGTCGAGGACTGGCTCGGTGCGGCGGCGATCCAGCTCGAGGGCGAGGGCGGCGTCTGGCGCGCCACGGTGGAGGGCATGGGCGAGCGCGGCCGGCTGTACCTGGCGCTCGATCGCGGCGTCGTCAAGCTCGTGGGGGCCCCCGAGCTCCCCTCGGGGATCGGCCGCTACGTGCTCGCCACCGCCGGCGACCCGAGCGGCGAGGCACGGGCGCGCCGGCTGCTCGACTGGCTCCGCGCCGACCTGGACCCGGCCGCCGACGAAGACGCGTTCCGCAAGGTGTGGAGCGGCGGGCCGACGGCACCGCGCGAGGCGATCCGGGTGGCAGCGGCGGTACTGGCTCGCACCGCGGATGCGGACCGCACGATGGCGGTCAACACGCTCGCGGCGATCGAGGCGGAGCGCGGCGATCTCGATGCGGCCGTGCACGACAACTGGAAGGCGATGGAGCTCGCCGGCACGGTCGAGCCGCTCGCCGGTGACTGGTATGTCGCCGGGCGGATCTACGAGCAGCTCGGGCTCGCCGCCGATGCCGCGGCGGCGTACAAGCGGATCGCGCCTTCGACGGTGGTGGGCGTCACGCCGTATTCGCTGGCGCAGCGCCGGCTCGCGGCGATGCAGGCGCAGCGCGCGGCGCCGTGATGCAGACGCTCAGAACAGCTCGCCCTGCGCCGGGTTGTTGAGCGGCTCGACGCACTTCTCGTCGTCGTGCTCGACGGAGCTGACCCAGGTCGACACCGGATCGGCGCGCCAGCCCTCGAGCGCCGAGGTCAGGAGCGCACGGGCGGCCTCGCGCGCGCCGGACAGCCACGTGGCGTAACCGGCCGCGGGCACGACGAGCGGCATCGTGGGCGTGTACGTCGCGACCAGCGGCGCCGACGGCCCGACGATGATCGCAAAGCTCAGCTGATGGTCATCGCGGTTCGTCGCCGCGAGGCCGGCGAAGGCGATCGCGCGCGAGCGGGCGCCCGGTTGCGCCGGATCCGCCACCGGGTGGACCCAGAACGGCTGCGGCTTCTTGCCGGCGCGCCACCAGGCGAAGTAGCCGTCGGCGATCACCAGGCAGCGCTGGCTCTTGAACGCGTTGCGCAAGAGCGGCACCTGCTCGATGTCGCCGAGCGGCGCGTGCAGCACGTGCGGCCCGCGCTTGCCGCCATGGCCGCGCCACGGTGGCAGGAGCCCCCAGCGCGCGAGCGAAAGCTCGCTGCCCAGGCGGCCCAGGGCGATCGGCGCGCTCTGGAGCGGGGCGATGTTGAAGCGCGGGGTGGCGCCGCCCGGAGATGCAGCACCGAAAGCCGACGGCAGCTCATCGAGCGACGTCAGCGTGTAGCGCTCGACCATGGCTGGAACCTAGCAGGCCTGGCGCGGCATCTATGCGCCCGGCTGCGGCCAGCCGTGGGTGATGTCGGCGTAGCCGAGCCCGGCGCGCGTCGCGAAGCCGCGGTCGGCGGGGCCCTTGCCGAGGTGGAGCGTGCGCGACAGATCCATGCCGTGGGCGTGTGCCAGGGCGAGCGCGAGGCCGGGCATCGGCTTGCGGCACCAGCACACCGGCGGGCCGGCGGGGTGGGCGCAGTGCGCGACCGCCAGCGGCAGGCCGAGCAGCTCGCACAGCCGCACCTGGAGCGCGTCGGCGCTGGCCAGCCCGGGCTGCCAGGTCGTTCCGGCGAGCACGTGACCGTGCGACCAGGCCTCGAGCGCCTCGCGCGCGCCGGCGCGCAGCTCGATCGTCTCCGGGGTGCGCGGCCGCCCGCGCCAGACCACGTCGTCGAGCTCGACGATCAGCGCCGGCTTGCCGGCCAGCGGCGGGGCGCGCACGAACGCGGCCTCCTCGACGGCGGCGAAGCCTTCGTCGACGCGCGGCGGCTCGTAGTCGCGGCGATAGCGAAACTGCGCGCGCGGATCGATCTCCTTGGCGCGGCCGAGCTCGTTCGCGGGCCCGGCCCCGGGCATCAGCAGTCGGCCATGGCGGGCGAGGATGCGCGCGACCGCGTTGGCCTGCGCGTCCTCGAGGGCAGTCGCCATCACCACGCAGCGCACGGGCACGCCGTGCTTGCGCCCGATCTCGATCACCGGCGCCCGCGACGCCCGCGACGGATACGTGTTGTCGAGGACGACGCGGCGCGCCCCGCCGGCGAGCGCCTGATCGAGCTGGCGCGCGATCGCGATCAGCGGGCCGCCCAGCTCGTCGCGGTTGAGCCGCAGGTATCCGCGGGCGGCATAGTCGGCCGCCAGCGTCGACTTGCCGCTCGCTGGCATCCCGAGGACGATCACGACCTCGCCGGGATCCGCGCTGGCGCTCGCGGAGATCGACCGCGACCGCGTCGGACCGGGGATCGCGAGAAAGCGCTCGGCGAGGGTCTCGCGCGCCTCGTCGTCGAGGACGAGCGTCTGGGCGCGCGCGGCGCTGATCGCGCTCTCGATCTGCGTGGCGCCGGGCAGCGGGACGATCCGCGGCGAGAGCGTGCACAGCCAGGCGAGCGCGACCTCGGCCGGGGTGGCCCCGAGGCGCTTGCCGATGGCGCGCAGCGCGGCGTCGGAGCCGATGCGGCGCAGGCCGGCGCGTCCGCCGAGCGGACGATAGGCCAGGACGCGGATGCCTCGCTCGTTGCATGCGGCGACCAGGCCGCCGCGCACCGCATCGACCTTCCAGGGCGACAGCTCGATCTCGATCGCGTCGATCCGCGCGATCGCGAGCGCGGCCTCGAGCTGCGTCAGGCTGACGTTGGACAGGCCGATCGCCCGCGCGACGCCATCTTCGCGCAGCTTGGCCAGCGCGCGCACGCTGGTGGTCAGCGGCGTCTTCGGGTCGACCGTGTGGAGCAGGTAGAGATCGAGCGCATCGACGCCGAGGCGATCGCGGCTGGCGCGCGCGGCGGCGGCGAGGTGGTTTGCGCGCCCGTTGGGCACCCACGCGCCGCGCGGCCGCTCGATGCCGCCCTTGGTCGCGACCTCGACGCGGCGGCCCAGCGCGGCGAACGAGGCGGCGATCAGCCGCTCGTTGTGCCCGATCTCGGAGTCATCGAGCGCGTAGGCGTCGGCCGTGTTGAGCAGCTCGAGGCCGCCGGCCAGCGCGGCGGCGATGACGGCGCGGCCGCGCATCGGATCGCGCGTCGCGTCGGTCGATAG
>DATIPJ010001002.1:0-12569 GCA_035472155.1 Kofleriaceae bacterium | reverse complement strand
ACGTCTACATTCCGGGGCCGTCAGAAGCAGATTCCTTGCCGCGCGGCACCACCGTCGGGCGCTTCGTCGTCCTCGATGTCCTCGGCCGCGGCGGCATGGGAACCGTTTATGCCGCCTATGATCCTGAGCTCGATCGCCAGGTGGCACTCAAGCTCTTGCACCCCTCGATCGCGGGCGATCCGGCTGCGTGGACCGGCGCGCAGTTGCGGAGCGAAGCGCAAGCCATGGCGCGCATTCAGCACGCCAATGTCGTGGCGGTCCATGAAGTCGGTGCATTCCGCGATCAGGTGTTCATTGCCATGGAATACGTGGACGGCGTCACACTCCGTCACTGGCTCACTGAAGCGCGGCGGACCTGGCGTGAGGTCGTCGCAGTCTTCCTCCATGCAGGTGAGGGCCTGTCAGCGGCGCATCAGGCAGGTATCGTCCATTGCGACTTCAAACCCGAGAACGTCCTCGTCGGCTCGGACCGCCGGGTCCGGGTCTCGGACTTCGGGATCGCCGCGCTCAAGCACGATGTCTCGGCCATCGCCGGCGGAACCCCGGGATACATGGCGCCCGAGGCCCTCCGCGCGAGCGGAGGCGACGCGCGCTCCGATCAATTCGGCTTCTGCATCTCCCTCCATGAAGCGCTCTATGGCGGCCGTCCCTTCCGCGCGCGCGAGCCCGACGACCTGATCGACGAGGTCCAGCGCGGCCTCCCGCCTGCACCCCGCCGCGGGCGCGTGCCTGCCCAGCTTCGCGCCGTTCTCCGTCGCGGCCTCGCCCTCGCGCCCAGCGATCGCTATCCGTCGATGCGCGACCTGCTCGCCGACCTGCGCCGTCGGCTCGAAACGCGCCGCCGCCTTCGGCTCGCCGCTGCGGCCGCCGCACTCCTCGGCGTCGCCGTCACCGCCACCGTCTTCATCGTCCTGGGCCATGCGGCTTTGTCCGAAGCTCCCTGCGCCGGAGCGCGCGCCAAGCTCGCCGGCATCTGGGACTTCCCGCGAAAGCTCACCGCCCACACCGCATTTCTCGCGACCGGCCTTCCCTACGCTCCCGCGTCGTTCGCGCACGCCGCCGAGCGCCTCGATCGCTACGCCGACGAGTGGGTCACCACCCGCACCGAGGTCTGCGAAGCCACCGAGCTTCGTCATGAGCAATCCGCGGCGCTCCTCGACCGGCGCATCGCTTGTCTCGACGACGTCGCCATCCGCATGCGCGTCATCGCAGAGGCTTTCGTTCAGGCGGACGTCCCCACCATCCGCGACGCCGCGCTCATCAGCGAAGGTCTCCCTGCGCTCGCGAGCTGCTCCGACATCAAGGCCCTCCTCGCCGTGGTCCCTCCGCCCTCCGATCCCGTCCTGCGCGCCCAGACCGACGCGCTGCTGGCGTCCGTCACCCAGGCCAGCACCCTCCTTGACGCCGGCAAACCCGAGGCCGCCGCTCGCGCGACGCCGCGCCCCACCGAAGTTCGCTCGATCGGCTACGCGCCTCTCGCAGCGCGCCACTCGTTCCTCCAGGGCCGCCTCGCCTCCTGGCGCGGCGACGGCGCCCAGGCCAGGACCCTGTTCAAGCAGGCCGCAGCCGACGCGGAAGCGGGTGGCATCGACGAAACCAAGGCCCGCGCACTGCTGAAGGCGGCGCAGTTCGCGGACGCCGCGGGCGATGCCGACGAGACAGAGCGCCTGTTCGGCGAGGCCAGCGCCACCTCGCGCCGTCTGGGGACGCCCGCTGCGATCGAGGCGGAGCTCGCCCAGGGTCGCGGCCGCGCGCACAACAACGCCGGTCGCTTCGCGGAGGCGCTCGCACAGCGCCAGCGCGTGCTGGCACTCATGATCCAGATCCACGGAGTCGCCGACGTCCAGACGGCCAATGCGCGGATCGAGGTCGCGGAGAGCCTTCGCTCGCTGTTCCGCGGGGCCGACGCCCTCGTGGAAGCCGAGCGCGCAGCCATCGACCTCGATGCCGCGCTCGGCGCCGCCCACCCCGACGCCGCAAGTGCGCACGCGATGCATGCCGTGCTCCGCTTCGACCGCGGCCACTATGCCGAGGCGCTGGCGGAATCCAGCCTTTCCTATGACCACCTGGTCGCCGTCCTGGGGCCACGCCATTCCGACCTCGCGGGCGCCGTCACCGTCGCCGGCAATGCCCACCTCGCACTGCATCATTACGATACCGCGTTCGAGATGATGCGGAGCGCGGTCGCGCTGACCCAGGACGGGTTCGGACCCGACCATGCCCTCGTCCGCGGCGCGCGGCTCGGGCTCGCCCAGGGCCTCCTGCGAGCCGGTCGAGCGCGCGAAGCGACGGCCGAGCTGACGACGATCCTCGCGGCCTCGGCGCGTACAGGCGCGCGCGACTACCTCGATGGGTTGGCCCTCGTCGGGCTGGGAGGCGCGCTGGTCATCGAACGAAAGCCGCGCGCGGCCGCCGCTCGGTGCGAGGAAGGCATTCGGATCCTCGACGCACAGCTCGGCCGCCACCACGTCGAGTCCGCCGCAGCGCGCGGCGAGCTCGCCCAGGCCGTGGTCAGCTTCGACCGCCGGCGCGCCGTCAAGCTCCTCGAGGAAGCCGTCGCGATCGAGGTCGAGATCCTCGGCTCCAGCGATCCGCGGACGGGCATCGATCGCGCACGCCTCGGCAAGCTGCTGTACCAGTCCGGTCAGCGCGTCCACGGCCGCCGGCTGGTCGCCGAGGTCCACGATCTCCTCGTCGAGATCGGCGAGGCGTTCGATTCGGCGGAGCTCGCGCGCTGGTTACAGCGTCATCCCGCGTGACGCCCGCAGGTCACTTCGCCGCGGTGCGCTGCTTTTCGAGCTCCGTGTGGAAGGCGCTGGCCTTGTCGGCGATGAACTTCTTGCAGCCCTCGGGGTCGACGAAGGGGTTGGGCTCGCCGGGTTTGAGCTTGGGGACCTTCTCGTCCATGTTGAAGTAGGCGCCGTGGGCGCCGAGGAAGAGGTCGCAGGGCAGGGTGGGGAGGACGCGGAACATGCGCTCGTAGTCGTCGGCGATCTTGGGATAGAGGGTGTTGCCGACGAGCTTGTAGCCCGGGTTGACGTTGGGGCTGCCGATGATGACGGCGTCGTAGGTCCTGGCGCCATCCTTGACCTTCAGGGTCCAGGTGGTGCAGCCCTTGGTGTGGCCCGGGGTGAGATGGGCGACGAGCGTGGTGCCGCCGAGCTTGACCTCGTCGCGGTCGTGGAGGACGCGATCGACCTTGGTGGGCGGGTAGAGCCACTCGGGCTTGGTGCTGTACTGGAAGTCGGTCTTGCCGCCGGACTCGACGACCGGGACATCGCCCTCCATGACCATGTAGCTCGCGCCGGTGAGCTTCTTGATCGCGGCGCTGCCGGCGTCGTGGTCCCAGTGAGCGTGGCTGATCAGGAGAATCTTGACTTCGCTGATCTTGAATCCGAGCTTGGTGATGCTGTCTTGAATGAGCGGGACACTGGATTCGAGACTGCTATTGATGAGGATATGGCCCTTGGGCGTGGTGATCAGATAACTGGCGAGTCCCTTGCTGCCGACATAATAGAGATTGCCGGCGATCTTGAACGGCGACATTGGCTCGGTCCAGTCCGGCTGGTTCTGCGCGCGCGCCCGCGGCGCGGCGAAGGCGCACACGGCGAGCACGACGAGGGCGGTGATGTTCCGGCGCAAGTGCATCGATACCTCCGCCGCGCATCTTGCCATGGCTAGGATGCGCGGTGGCGCAGGGGCTCGCCGTCGGCGTCGTAGGCCGGAGGGACGTAGACGTTGAAGGTGACGAGCCGGCTGCGTGCTCCCGCGCGGATGACGTGGGGCTCGCGGCGCGCGATGAGGACGAGCGAGCCCGGGGCGAGGCGGATCGTGCGGTTGGCGATGCGCGCGGTGCCCGTGCCGGAGACGACGTAGAGCCACTGCTCGGCCCAGGCGTGCTCGTTGGAGGAGCTCTCGTCGCTCTCGGCGCCCGGGGCCAGGGTCATGGTGGCGGCCTGGGACGTGCGCGTGCGATGGAGGACGGCGAAGCTGCGCCGCTGCGCTCGCTTGGTTTGCATGGACTTCATGGGGAGACCTCGTGCGAGCGGCGTGCCTGCGGGATCAGCCGAGGGCGGCAGTGCGCAGGCGCTCGGGGGTGAGGGGCAAGTCGCGCACGCGCAGGCCGCTGGCGTCGAAGACGGCGTTCGCGATCGCAGCCGCGGTCGGGCCGACGGAGGCCTCGCCGGCGCCCAGCCAGGGGGCGCCCGGGCGGTCGAGGAGGACGGTGTCGAGGGCGGGGACGTCGGCGAAGGCGAGGATGGGGTAGGTCTGCCAGTCGGTGGAGGTGACGCGGGTGCGGTCGTAGGTCACCCGCTCGCGCAGGGTCCAGCTGGCAGCCTGGAGGAAGCCGCCCTCGAGCTGGTTGATGAGGCCGTCGGGGTCGACGATCTGGCCTGCGTCGGCGGCGATGGTGGCGCGCACCAGGCGGATCTCGGCGGTGGCGTCGTCGACGGTGAGCTCGAGGGCGACGGCGCACCAGCTCTTCTGGTTCTTGTAGCGCGAGACGGCGAGGCCCTGGCCGCGGCCGGTGCGCGCGGGGCGGGCGGCGGGGCGCCAGTGGAAGCGCTCGGCGGCGGCGACGAGGACGTCGCGGGCGCGCGGGTCGTCGAGGTGGCGCAGGCGGAGCTCGAGCGGATCGAGCGCGGCGGCGGCGGCGAGCTCGTCGAGGAAGGACTCGATGGCGAACACGTTGGCGAATGCGCCGAGGGCGCGCAGCGACGAGGTGCGGAAGGGCGAGCCCGGGAGGAAGTGCTTGACGATGCGGCGGCGCGGGAAGGCGTAGAACGGGTCGGCGTTGCGGTGGATGCCGACGTGGTAGGCGAGATAGGGGCGCGGGGTGGGGCGCTCGAGGGGCGCGGCGCGGTGCCACGCGGCGACGAGGCCCGAGGTGCGAGGGCCGGACGTCGACGAGGGAGCGGAGGGAGCCGCGCGCGAGATGTGCGTGAAGCTGCGGGCGTCGTGGTTCCAGTCGACGATGTTGCCGTCGCCGTCGAGGCTGGCCTGGAGGTCGACGATCATCGCCGGGCCGTACGGCTCCCAGGTGTGCTCGTCGGCGCGGGTCCACTGCACGTGGATGGGGCGGCCGGGGAGGGCGCGCGCGAGGAGGGCGGCGTCGAGGGCGACGTCGTCGGCGCCGTTGTGGCCGTAGCAGCCCGGGCCGGGGACGTGGATGACGCGCAAGCGCGCGAGGTCGACGCCCAGGACCTGGGCGAGGGACAGGCGCAGGACGGACACGCCCTGGCTGGCGGTCCACACGGTGAGCCGGCCGTCGCGCTCGTGGGCGAGGGCGGCGGATGGGCCGATCGAGCCGTGGATCTGGAACGGGCGGGTATAGGTGGCGGCGAGCGTGTGGGCGGCGCCGGGCGGCGCGGCGATGTCGGGGACCGGGGCGTCGACGGGGGTGCCGTCGACGACGAGGTAGCTCTGCGGCGTGGCGGCGCGCATGTCATCGAACAGGCGCGACTCGTCGGGGAGGCGCGGCTCCTCGCGCCAGCGGGCGGCGGTGCGCAGGCGCTCGAGGGCGGCGACGGCCTGGCCGGCCTTGGCGGCGACGACGGCGACGAAGCTCCCATCGCGCACGACGGCCTCGACGCCGGGCATCGCGCGCACGGGGGCCTCGTCGACGGAGAGCAGCTCGGCGGTGAAGCTCGGCGGGCGCAGGACGCGCGCGTGGAGCATGCCGGGGACGCGCAGGTCCTGGATGTAGACCAGGCGGCCGGTGACGATGTCCTCCATGCCCAGGCGCGGGCCCGAGCGGCCGAGGATCCGGTACTCGTCGGGGCGCTTGGGCCGGGCGTCGGTGGTGACCTTGCGGTCGAAGCGCTTGCCGCCCAGGAGCGCGAAGTAGCTCGCGGTGCGCGCGACGCCGGGGGCGCGCACGGTGCCGTCGTCGACGAACAGGGCGGTGACCGGCGCACCGAGCTCGTTGGCGGCGAGCGCCAGCAGATGGGCGCGCGCGCAGGCGGCGGCGAGGCGCAGCGCCGTGCCGCTCTCCTCGAGCGACGTACTGCCGACGGTGAGCAGCTCGTTGGGGCCTTCGGCGGTGTCGGCGGTGTGGACGCGCACGCGCGCGAAGGCGACGTCGAGCTCGTCGGCGGCGATCCGCGCGAGGGCGGTCTTGATGCCCTGGCCGAGCTCGGCCTTGCCGGTGAACACGGTGACGGTGCCGGCGGCGTCGATGCGGATCCAGGTGTCGAGATCGGGGTTGCGCTCGAGGCTCGGCGGGATCACGGCGCGAGCTCCTCGGCGGCCCGCCGCACCGAGCGCAGCATGCGGGGATGGGCGCCGCACCGGCACAGATGATCGGCGAGCGCGGCGGTGATCTCGGCGTCGCTCGGCGCGCGCGTGCGCTCGAGGAGGGCGACCAGCGCGATCAGGATGCCCGGGACGCAGTAGCCGCACTGGGCGGCCTGCTCGTCGACGAACGCGCGCTGCAGCGCGTGAAGGGCGCCGCCGTCGGCGATGCCCTCGATCGTGCGCAGCGTGCGGCCGACGAAGGCATCGGCGGGAGTCGCGCACGACGGGACCGCGCGCCCGTCGCACAGGACCGCGCACGCGCCGCACTGCTCGAGGCCGCAGCCGTACTTGGTGCCGGTGAGGCCGAGCTCGTCGCGCAGCACCCAGAGCAGCGGCGTGTCGGGATCCGCATCGACGTGTCTCAGCTCGCCGTTGACATGGAGCTCCATCGCGCGGCGATGCTAGCACCGCCGCGGGCGGCGCCGGCGATCAGCGCGCGCGCGGCTCGAAGAACCCGCGCAGCGCGCCCGCCATCTCGGCGCGGATCGCATCGCCCGAGACGACGACATCGACCATCGTCAGCGACGTGTGCGTGTGGCCGCGCGCGGTGAGCTGGCGCACCGGCACGCCGGCGGCGGTGAGGGCCTCGGCGTAGGCGATGCCCTCGTCGCGCAGCGGATCGAACTCGCACGCGACGACGAACGCCGGCGGCAGGCGCGATAGATCGGCGGCGCGCAGCGGCGAGGCCTTGGGGTGTGCGCGGTCGGCGGGCTCGGCGTAGTAGTTCCAGAACCACTTCATGAGCGACGTCGTCAGGAGGTAGCCCTCGGCGTTCTCGACGTAGGACGGGCGGGTCAGGTCAGCGTCGGTGACCGGCGTGAGCAGGAGCTGGCCCGCGATGCGCGGCCCATCGGTGTCGCGCGCGAGCTGGCAGGTCACCGCGGCGATGTTGCCGCCCGCGCTCCAGCCGGCGACGGCGATCGGGCCCGGCCGCCCGCCGAGCTCGCTGGCACGCGCGGCGACCCAGCGGACCGCGGCGAGGCCGTCCTCGGCGGCGGCCGGGAACCGCGCCTCGGGCGCATGGCGATAGTTGACCGAGACGATCAGCGCGTCGGAGCGCTTGCAGAGATCGCGGCACAGCGGGTCGTCGGAGTCGTGTGCGCCGAGCACCCAGCCGCCGCCGTGGAAGTAGACCACGACCGGATGCGGGCCCGGGGTCGCCGGGCGGTACAGGCGGTAGGGCAGCTCCCCTGCCGCGCCGGGCAACGTGCCGTCGCGGATCTCGCCGATCGCCGGACCGGACGGCCGCACGGCCGATAGCTGGTCGCTCATCATGCGCGCCTGCTCGGCCGACAGCGAATCGAACGTCGGCAGCCCGAGCGTCGCGATCAGGTCGAGCACGAGCTGCACATCCGGCTGCACGCGGCGGATCACACCGTCGCGGCAGCGCGTGCCCTTGGGGCCCGTGCGGCGAAAGCCCAGATACTCGTTGGCCGCCACGTCGTCGCACGCCTTGCGATACATATCGACGCCGCCGATGTACGGCAGGAACACGCGCGGCTTGCCGGGGACGTTGGCGCCCGTGTACCAGGAGGCCGCATCCGGAAACAGCGTGATCTGCGCGCAGTCGTTCGCGTGGGTCATCCAGCCGGCCTCGGCGGTCGGCGTGGGCTCGATCGTGGTCATGGCCTCGGCGCGCAGGTGCGCGAGGCAGTCCGCGATCCAGTCGACGTGCTGCTCGATCGACACCATCATGTTCGACAGCACCGAGGGGCTGCCCGGGCCGGTGATCGTGAAGAAGTTGGGGAAGCCGACGGTGGTGAGGCCCAGGTAGGTGAGCGGCCCGTGCTCCCAGCGCTGCTTGAGCGAGTGGCCCTCGCGCCCGGTGATGTCGACCGAGACGATCGCGCCCGTCATGGCGTCGAAGCCGGTCGCGAACACGATCGCGTCGAAAGCAAGCGTCTCGTCGGCGAGCTCGACGCCGGTCTCGGTGATGCTGCGGATCGGGTGCGTGCGCAGGTCGACGAGACGCACGTGCGGCAGGTTGTAGGTGGCGTAGTAGTCGGTATCGAGGCACGCGCGCTTGGTGCCGATCGCATGGTCCTTGGGGCACAGCAGCTCGGCGGTCGCCGGGTCCTTGACGACCGCGCGGATCTTCTCGCGCACCAGGTCTGCGATGATCGCGTTGGCCGCGGGATAGAGGAGCTGGTCGGCGAAGATGTTGGCGAGGTCGACCAGCTCGCCGGCCTGCCACGCGGCCTCGAAGCGCTCGCGGTGTACCTCGGGCGTCGAGTACAGCGCCAGGATCTGGGTCGGCGTGCTCGGAACGCCGAGGCGCGACCACTTGGCGGCGTGGCGGTATGCGGCGCGGTCGGCGTCGAGCGGCGCGCGGCGCTCGGGGCGCACAGGGCCGTTGCCGGCCGGGATCGAGAAGTTGGGCGTGCGCTGGAAGACGGTCAGCTGCTGGGCCTGCTTGGCGATCAGCGGGATCGACTGCACGCCCGACGAGCCGGTGCCGATGACGGCCACGCGCTTGCCGCGGAAGTCGACCTCGCTGTGCGGCCAGCGGCTGGTGTAGTAGACCTCGCCCCCGAACCGCTCGACGCCGGCGATGTCGATCGCCTTGGGCTGCGAGAGGCAGCCGGTCGCCATCACGTAGTAGCGGCAGCGAATCGCGTCGCCATCGCCGGTGCGCACGTGCCAGCACTGGTCGGCGTCGTCCCACCGCGCGGCCTCGACGCGCGTGCCGAAATCGATGTCGCGGCGCAGATCGTAGCGCTCGGCGACGAAGCGCGCGTAACGCAGGATCTCGGGCTGCGTCGCGTACTTCTCCGACCACGTCCACGCCGCCTCGAGCTCGGGGTCGAAGCTGTACGTGTAGTCGGTGGTGGGGATGTCGCAGCGCGCTCCCGGATAGCGATTCCAGAACCAGGTGCCGCCGACATCGTCCGCGGCCTCGAGCACGCGGGTCGAGAAGCCGAGCTGGCGCAGGCGATGGAGCATGTAGAGCCCCGCGAAGCCCGCGCCGACCACCACCGCATCAACCTCGTCGGGGCGAGCTGTCCTTCCGTGCGTCGTGCGTTCCGTCATGCTGCCTCCGTGGGTGTTTGGCAGCGGCCGCTGCCGCGAAGCGCGACTGTGGCACGAACGGACGTTACTTTGCGCGCCTCTCGAGCTCCACGTCGCCGATGTCGACGGTACCGGTGCCGTCGATCGTGCGCTCGGCGTGGACGAACGCCATGCCGCCGTTGCCGCCGCTGCCGCCGCGCGGCGGCATGCCGAGCAGGATGACCTTGCCGGCCGACACGTTACGCAGCGTGAACCGGCCGGCCTCGTCGGAGACGCCGCTGTCGTCCTCGATGCGCACCTTCGCCATCGCGCTCCTGGCGTTGATCAACATCCGGACGCCGCGGACCGGCGTCGTCGTGCCCTTCTCGACGACGCGCCCGGTGATCGTCACGAGGGCCTCGAGCTCGGCGTCGAGCGTCTTGTGCTCGCCGTCGCCGAGGTCGACCTCGATCGTCTTGCGCGCGCCATCGCCCTCGATCGTGACGCCGAGGTGGCCCCTGGGCAGGTCGCGCACGGTGTAGTGGCCGCCGGTCTGAAAGAACTCCTCCTCGCGCGCGAGCCCGGTCTCCGGGTTGTTCACAGAGACCGACAACGTGGTCGGCGCGGTGCCGCCGCGCCGCGCGGTGCCTTCGATCGTTCCAGGCACGGCGATCTGGAGCGTCACCGTCTGGCCGGTCTCGGCGTGCTGCGCGATCGTCTCCCCACCGCCGCGGCGATACGCGCGCACGGTGTACTTGCCCGCGGCGAGCCCGGGCACCGTGAAGCTGCCGTCGGCCGCGGTCAGGATGGGCCGCGCGTCCCATGACCAGCGGGTCTCCATCACGGCCAGGTTGCCACGGGGACCGTCGAGCTCGCGCGCCGCCGAGACGAACGCGTCCTGGAGCGGCTTGCCGGCGCTGTCGAGCACGGTGCCCTTGATCGAGCCCGAGCGCGCCTCGACGACGAGCTTCACCGTCGCGACCTCGTTCGCTCGCACGGTCACCGGCTGGCTGCCGTCGTCGCTGCCGGGCATGGTCGGCCGCGGAAAGCGGCTGCCGGAGGCGCTGACGCGGTAGTCGCCGGGCGTGAGCGCAGCGCAAGCGAACGCGCCGGTGCCATCGGACTTGCATTCGTTTCGCGACGAACGGGGGAAGCGCTCGCTGGCCGCGCGGGTCTGGATGTACATGCCGGCGACCGGCGCGCCTTGCGCATCGACGACCGTGCCCTGGAGCGTGCCGCCATCGTCGAGCACCAGGTTGCGCTCGATGACGGCGCCGGCGCCGACCTCGATCGAGAACCCAGCCTCGGGCGCCGGGGCGCGCGCGGTCGTCACTTCCATGCGGTAGCTGCCGGGCCGCAGGCCGCGCAGCTCGTAGCTGCCGTCGGGGGCTGACCAGCCGAACTGGCCATCGCCGAAGCGCTCGCTGCCGGCGGGGCGCGCGCTCACACCGGCGCCGTCGACGGGCTCGCCCGCGTGGGTCGTGACCTTGCCGCGCACCGTCGCGCCGGGGTCGACCTCCCAGACCACGCCGGTGACGTCCTTGTCGGTGATCGCGATCGGCGGATAGCTGCGCGACGCGAAGCCCTCGCACGTGGCGGTGACCGCGTAGGTCGCGGGGAGCGCGCCGTCGCCGAGGTGGATGCCGCCGGGCATCTCGCGGAGGCGCATGTTGATCTGGTGCGCACCGTCGCGCAGCACGACGTCGCCGTCGGGGCACGGCTGCCCGCTGCCGGCGACGACCAGCTTGCCCTCGATGTGCAGCGCGGGCGACGCCTTGATGTTCGCGCCGTCGACGCGCTGGCCGATGCCGACGAGCAGCGAACCTTCGGTGCGGCCGTAGCGGTGCTCGCTGCGCGCCTCGGCGCTGTAGCGACCCGGCGACAAGCCGCCGATGAGGTAGGTCCCGTCGGAGCCCGTGAGCGCCGTGGTGAAGTCGGCGAAGCGCTCGTTGTCCGTCAGCGTGACGCGCGCGCCCGCGATCGGCTGTCCGGTCGCCGCGTCGACGACGGTGCCCGCGAGCGACGCCTCGGGGATCAGCTGCAGCTCGACCGCGCCGGGGGCTCTGCCCGTGGCGACCTGCGGCGCGTAGCCGTCGGCGGATGCGGACACCGAGAGCGGACCGGGCCGGACCCACAGCGAGAACCGGCCGCGCTCGTCGGTCTCCGTGGTGGCGCGCGGGCGGAAGCTCAGCTTGCCGCCGCCGGCATGAACGCGGGCGCGCGCGATCGGTCCGCCGCTGATGTCGGCGACGGTGCCGGTGAGCTCGACGGCGCCCGGGAACAGCGCGATGTCGATCCCGGCGCGCGGCTCGGCGGCCGCGAGCACGACGAGCAGGTCCGACCGGATCGCGCCGCGGCGATACTGCGCGGGCAGATACGACCGCGCCGAGGCGTGGACGACGTAGGTCGCAGCGAGCAGGCCGGCGATCCGGTAGCGGCCGCTGGCGTCGCTCTGTACACAGAACGGCTCCTCGAGCAGCTCGGTCGGCAGCTCGCTCGACCACCCGTCGGCGCACACCTCGGCCCCGGCGATCGGCGCGTGCGTCGCCGCGTCGGTGATCGTGCCCGCCAGCGAGCCGGTCGCCGGCGACTTCGGATCGGGGCGGGCGCGCGCCGATGCGCTCGACGCACGCCACGCGTCGGTCGGCTTGGCCGCGGACGTCGCGGGGGCGAGGCCACTGTCATTCGCGCGATGACAGCGCCACCGCAGCAGAGCGACCGCGATCACGACGAACACCAGCACGGCTCCGACCCGTCGTTTCATGCGCCCGAGGCTACGATCGATTCGCGATGGCGGCGAGTCGGCAGATCGAGGCATGCTCGCTCCATGCTGTACCGCGTCGCGACCGGAGCCCTCGCGCTGGCGATTAGGGTCAGTAGCGCGCGTACTGCGCGTGCACGTCGTCGGCATCGTCGCCGGAGAGCAGCGAGAGGTTGAGGCCGATCGAGCCCTGGAACGTCCTGTAGAGTGCGATGAAGCGATCGGCGTCGATGTCGAGCGCGCGCCGCTCGTCGCGCCGGGACGCGCTGACCTGCCACGCGCCCTGATCGATGCACGCGGCGCCGTAGGCGGTGCGCAGCTGCTTCACGAGCCTGATGTGGAACGCGTACATGTCCCGCAGGTTGGAGATCAGCGGCTGCATCTCGTCGGCGCGCTCCTGGCCGCGGAAGTCGCGCGCGCGGCGATCGAGCCGATCGAGCAGCCAGTCCTCCGAGAGCTTGCTCGACGCCAGGGACGCCTCGAGCTGCTTGACGCGCTCCCGGTCGTCGGCGAGCGTGGGGCC
>DATIPJ010001001.1:0-7017 GCA_035472155.1 Kofleriaceae bacterium | reverse complement strand
CCGACGAGGAGTTGCTCAAGAGCATCGAGCCGGTGTGGGCCAAGCTCGGCGAGCCGCCCCCCGCCTCGGAGCCGCTTCCCATGCTCATCACGGTGCGGTTTCGTCGAGGGGACCTCGCGCTCAATCTGTTCTCGATCCACGCCACACTCGGCACACAGCTCGACGTGACCCTCCAGGAGCTCCGCATCGAGATGTTCTTTCCGGCCGACGAACCGACCAAGCGCATCCTCGAGCGCCGGCCGCGCGGTCCCGCAAGCGCTGGCAACGGCTCGCGGCGGGCCGCCGCACCGCCGCGGCGTGGCAGCCGCAGACCGACGAGGGCCTCGAACGCGGCGCGGCGAAACCCGGCGCGCGGTTGACTCCAACGCGGGTCACCGGGGGAAATGCGGCGGCCTTCCCGGCGAAGGCCGCCTCACGCCAGGCTTCAGGACGCGCCTCCATCGCTTTTTGGTACAGACGGCCAACCAGGCCGTTCGCGAGCCTGAGCGGAGGCCCAGGTCTGGCTTGCGCGTCGCGCTCAGCCGCCTAGCGTCAGCACCAGCGCTTCATCGGGGCGGAGTGCCAGCGTCGCGCCGCGCCCGGGCAGCGACGGCGACGGATGCGTGGAGATCGCCACCGACGTCACGCCGTCGGGAATGGCGACCTCGGCCTGCGCGGATCGAAAGTTCACGAGCACGAGGAGCCGCTCGGACTGGTGCTCGCGCAAGAATCCGAAGACGCCGTCGGGCACCTCGTCGTACGGCCGGTAGGTTCCGCGATGCAGCGCTGCGTGCGTGCGCCGGGCGGCGAGCAAGCGCTGTGTGAGAACCAGCATGCTTGCCGGATCCGCGCGCTGCACCGCGACGTTGCGACGGTCGGCATCGGCGGCAAGCGGTAGCCAGGGCGCCACGCCGGTCTGTGTGAATCCGGCCGTCGGGCTCCCATCCCACTGCATCGGCGTTCGCTCGGGATCGCGGCCGAGGCCGAGCCCGGGCACGCGCTTGCCGTACGGGTCCTGCTGGCGCCCCTCCGGGATCGGGACGTCCATCATCCCGAGCTCGTCGCCGTAATACAGCGTTGGCGTGCCGCGCATCGTCAGCAGCAGCACCATCGCCGCGCGCGCCGCATCGGGGCCCACGCGCGAGGCGATGCGTGGCTCGTCGTGATTGCCCAGCACCCAGTTCGGCCAGGCCCGCGGCGGGAGCGCTGCCTCCAGCGCGTCGATCGTCCGCCGCACGGCCGCGGCGTCCCACGGGACGCGGAGCAGACTGAAGTTGAACGGCATGTGCAGCTCGTCCAGGTCCTGACCGTAGAACCTCGCCCACTCCTGCAGATCGAACAGATGGATCTCTCCGATCGAGGCGCGCGGATGCGTGGTGCTGTAGGAGTCGAGCAGCGCGCGAATCTCGCGGTACAGGTCGTGGATGTCGGGGTGATTGCGGTCGTACACATGCACCTGCGAGTCGTAGTCCCCCATGTTCTTGTGAAATTGCGAGGTGCGCGCATCCGCAGGCGGGTTGTCGCGCAGCAGCGGGTCCTTCATCAGATAATGCGCAACATCGATGCGGAAACCGTCGACGCCCCGGTCGAGCCAGAACCGCAGTGTCTCCAGCATGGCGCCGCGCACGTGTGGATTCCGCCAGTTGAGATCCGGCTGCTCGGGCAGGAACGAATGCAGGTAGAACTGGCCGGTCTGAGGATCCAGCGTCCATGCCGGTCCGCCGAACACGGCGAGCCAGTTGTTCGGCGGCGCGCCGTCCGGCCCGGGGTCGCGCCAGGTGAACCAGTCGCGCCTGGCATCCGCGCGCGACGATCGCGATGAGCGAAACCACGGGTGCTGATCGCTGCAATGGTTCGGCACCCAGTCGACGAGGATCCGGATCGACCGCTCGTGCGCCCCTGCCACCAGCGCATCAAAATCGGCCAGCGTGCCGAACACCGGGTCGACATCGCAGTAATCGGCGACGTCGTACCCGAAGTCCTTCATCGGCGAGCGATAGAACGGTGAGATCCACACGGCATCGACGCCGAGCTCCGCGAGATAATCGAGCCGGCGGACGATACCGGGCAGATCGCCCACGCCGTCGCCGTTGGAATCCTGAAAGCTGCGCGGATACACCTGATAGATGACGCCGGCCTTCCACCAGTGAAACGCGTCGTCGGCATCCAGCTGCGCCATGTGCTCCGAGTGTTCCACAGGGTCCGAGCGAACGCATCGAGGCGAGCGCCGCGCTTCAGATCGCCGCGCTGATGCGCGACTTCCTCGCGCGCACGCTGCCGGGCACACCGCGATGATCCGACCGGCTGGTGCGCGCGGCCGTCATGAGCGCTCCTAATCGGCAGAGGCCGCGTGCTTCGGCCGCTCCGCGATCAGCGCTTCGGTCGTGAGCATGAGGGACGCTACCGACGCCGCGTTTTGCAGCGCGACCCGCACGACCTTTGTCGGATCGATGACGCCGGCCTCGACGAGGTCCTCGTACTTGCCGGACGCGCCATTGTAGCCAAAGGCGCCCTTACCCTCGCGGACCTTGCCAACGACAATGGCACCCTCGGCCCCGCAGTTCTGCGCGATCTGCCGCAAGGGTTCCTCGAGCGCCCGGCGGATGATATTGACGCCGAAGCGCCGATCGTCCTCGAACTTCAGGGCCTCGAGCGCCGGCTCGCAGCGGATCAGCGCCACCCCGCCGCCCGGCACGATGCCTTCCTCGACGGCCGCGCGGGTCGCGTGCATCGCATCCTCGACGCGCGCCTTCTTTTCCTTCATCTCGACCTCGGTGGCGGCGCCGACCTTGATCACCGCGACACCGCCGATCAGCTTCGCAAGCCGCTCTTGCAGCTTGTCGCGGTCGTACTCCGACGTCGATTCGTCGATCTCGCGACGCAGCGTCTTGACGCGGGCATCGATATCTTCCTTCTTGCCCGCGCCCTCGATGATCGTGGTGGTGTCCTTGTCGACCGTCAGGCGCTTCGCGCGACCGAGATCCTCCAGCGTGAGGTTCTCGAGCTTGAGACCGAGATCCTCGGTGATCGCTCGACCACCGGTCAGCGCCGCGAGGTCTTGCAGGATCGCACGACGCCGATCGCCAAAACCAGGCGCCTTCACCGCGCATACAGCGAGCGTACCGCGCAGCTTGTTGACGACCAGCGTCGCAAGCGCTTCGCCATCGACATCGTCGGAGATGATCACGAGGGGCTTCCCCGCCTTGGCAACTTGCTCGAGGAGCGGCAACAGCTGCTGCATGCTCGATAGCCGCCTCTCGTGGATCAAGATGTACGCGTCGGCGAATACCGCCTCCATCCGTTCGGCATCGGTCACGAAGTACGCTGAGATGTAGCCGCGATCGAACTGCATGCCTTCGACGACCTCGAGCACGGTCTCCATCGTCTTCGCTTCCTCGACGGTGATCACGCCTTCCTTCCCGACCTTGTCCATCGCCTCGGCAATCAGCGCGCCGATCGTGGAGTCGCCATTGGCGCTGATGATGCCGACCTGTGCGATCTCGCTCTTGTTGCGCGTCGGCTTGGATTGCTGCTTGAGCTCCGCAATGACGGCCGCCACGGCGCTGTCGATGCCGCGCTTGATGTCCATCGGGTTCGCGCCGGCCGCAACCAGCTTGGCGCCTCCGGCATAGATCGCCTGCGCGAGCACGGTCGCGGTGGTGGTGCCGTCGCCGGCAACGTCGGAGGTCTTGGATGCGACCTCCTTCACCATCTGTGCACCGAGGTTCTCGAATCGGTTCTCGAGCTCGATCTCCTTGGCGACGGTCACACCGTCCTTGGTGATCGTGGGCGCGCCCCATGACTTCTCGATCACGACGTTGCGTCCGCGCGGACCCAACGTGACCTTCACCGCATTGGCGAGGGTATCCAGGCCACTCGCGATGTGCTTGCGAGCGTTGGTATCGAACAGAATTTCTTTGGCGGCCATGTCCCTATCCTTCGAGAACTGCGAGCACGTCGCTCTCGCTCAAAATGATGTGATCCTGGCCGTCGAGCTTCACGTCAGAGCCCGAGTACTTGCCGATCAAGATCTTGTCGCCGGCCTTGACGGCGATCGGCTGGATCGTACCGTTGTCGAGGCGCTTGCCACTGCCGACCGCGATGACGACTGCCTCCAGCGGCTTCTCCTTGGCGTTGTCTGGAATGAACAAGCCGCCCCTGGTCTTGTCTTGCTCGACAATTCTGCGGGCGAGGATGTTTTCACGGAGAGGCCTGATCGTCATGAGTCACCGATCCCGCGATCGAGGACCGCGACGACTGCGTAATGTGCGTTCGACATGATTGCGCATCATAGGGGCTCGTCGATCATTCGACTATTCGGTAGTTTGGTGCGCTCGTGACGGTAAAGCCGTCAGGTTCGAGGCGCGTCGCGTGATCACGTCGGCTGTGCGTCGAGCCAGCGCAAGAGCTCCTTGATGCTGCCGGTTGCCAGCGCGACGCTCGTGTCCGCGGCGCCGTAGTAGACGTTGAGCGAATCGCCATCGGCGCCGATCGTGTACCCGCACGGGAACGCGACGTTGTCAACGTCGCCGCTGCGCTCGTAGGGCGCCTCCGGCCCGAAGATCCACGCGTCGCTGCGAGCCAGGCATTGCTCCGGATGCTCGAGATCGAGCAGCGCGAGGCCGAGCCGGTAGAGGCAGCCGGCCCCCGTGTGGCGCACTCCGTGGTAGAGCATCAGCCATCCGCGCGGCGTCTCGATCAGGGGCGGCGAGAGGCCGATCTTGTTCGCGTCCCACCACGCACCCTTGCGCGCGGCCAACACCAGCTTGTGTCCGCCCCAGTTCCGAAGATCAGGCGAAAACGAGATCCAGATATGCGCGCCGGAGTCATGGATCGGACGATGGACAAGCGCGTATTGCCCGCCGATCCGCCGAGGCAAGATGGCCGCGTCCTTGTCGTCGGGCTGCATGACGAGCCCGTAGCGCTCGAAGTTGCGAAAGTCTTCGGTGAGCGCCAGGGCGACCCCCGGGCCACCCTTGCTGAACGCGGTATACGCGATCGCGTACTTGCCCAGGTCCTCGACGTACGTGATCCGCGGGTCCTCGATCCCCCAGAGCTCCTCTGGAAAGCGCTCGATGTCGGGAACGAGCGTCGGATGGTCATCGATCACCCAGCCGTCGATGCCATTGACCGAGCGCGCTGCGCACAAGTGCGAATGACCACGGCGATCCTCGACCCGGCACAACAGCAACGTCGTGCCGTCGCGCAGCCGCGTCGCCCCCGGGTTGAACACCGTGTGCACCGGATAAGGCCAATCGCTTGCACGCAGGATCGGGTTCGCTGGATGGCGGCGGAGCAGATCCTCGTACCCACCGCGTCCGGTCATGACAGCAACACTGCCCCGATCGGGCGCCGCATTGCGCCGACGCGGTCGGACGAGCTCAGCTCGAACAAGGCGAGCAGAAATGACAATGTTGACTCGGCCCCCTGGTTCTTGTTGAGTCGATCGGCGTGAAGGCCGTCATGACACGCGCCGGTTGCCGGATCGTAGAGCGATCGCTGGAGCTCGTTTTGCCCGAGAAACCAGTCGAAGGCGAATCGTGCTCGAGCGAGCCATCGCCCATCGCCGGTGATGCGGCGGGCATCGAGACATGCCGAAACGGTGGCTCCAGCCTCGACGGGTTGCTGATCGAAGCGAGCCCGCGGGCCTCCGCGCGGATAGAAACCGTTCGAGCCGATCGGTGAGAAGTAGTCATCGGTGGTCTGCGTTGCAAGGAGCCACTCGAGCGCGCGCACGCCGATCTTCTCCATGTCGTCGTCGCCGGACCACTCGGACGTCACGAGCAATGCCTGCGGCAGGCGCGCGTTGCAATACGTCAGACGATCCTCGAACCACGGCCAGTCTGGTGCGCTCGAGCGCTTGAACAGATCGACCAAGCGGTTCGCGAGCGTACGCTGAACACCTTCCACGTGGCTGTCGCCCGAGTATGCGCGCAGGTACTCCGCGATCCCCAGCAGCGAATACGCCCACGCGCGCGGGCTCGTGAGCTCGAGCAACTGCGGTAGTCCGGCATGAAACAACCAGCCGGCGAGACTCTGGCGCCCCGGATCGTTCGACCGGCCGACGACCGTGCCGAGCGCCCACATCGCCCTGCCGTGGCAATCATCCGACCCCACGGACTCTTTCCACTCGCGCGTGTACGACATGAAGTTGCGAAATCGTCGAATCTTGGGATCGAACGCGTGGCGCACGAACGCGAGGTAGCGCGCGCCGAGCGTGCGCACGAGCTTGGGATCGCGGGGGCCGCTGTCCTCGACGAGCGCCGTCAAGAGCAGCGCACGCGCGTTGTCATCGAGGGTATAGCCGTCGGAGTAACTCGGCACGCTGAAGTTACAGTGCTGGAGGATCCCGGTCTGATCGGTCAGCAGGCCCAGGTGCTCGAAGTTCGGCTCGGGCAGCTCGGCCGTTGTTGCTGCGACCCATGCATACCGACTGGCGCGCCGGTGTTGCTCATGCTCGTTGGTCGCGCGCTCGAAGCTCTCGATGTATGCGCGCGCGATCGTCGGCCAGTGCTTGTCGACACCATAGGCGGCCGCGCGCTCACATAGCGCGAGACGCTTCGCGTCGTCATCGAGCAGACCGTTGACCTCGCGCGCGATCGCAGCGGAGTCTGCGCGCGGCACCAGGATCCCGCGGCCGTCAGCCAGCAGTTCCCTCGCATGGCGATATGGCGTCGAGATCACGGCACGGCCGCAACCGACGGCGTAGGCGAGCGTTCCGGACGTACTCTGCGCCATGTTGAGGTACGGCGTCAGATAGACGTCGGCGACGGAGAGAAACTCCGTGAGCTCGACGTTGCTGACGAACCGGTCATGGAAGATCACGCTGCCCTCGACGCCGAGGCGCACCGCGCGCGTCGCGAGCCCGAGCCGGTAGGTCTCTCCGGCCTTTTCGCGGACGTGCGGATGGGTCGCGCCGAGCACGATGTACACGGTCTGAGGATGGCGCTCGAGGATTGCCGGAAGCGCGTCGATGATGTGCTCGATCCCCTTGTCGGGAGACAGCAGCCCGAACGTGAGGATGACGCGCTTGCCGGC
>DATIPJ010001000.1:0-1618 GCA_035472155.1 Kofleriaceae bacterium | reverse complement strand
GCCGTCGGGGTCGTCGTACATCACGAAGTGGTGGGTGCGCGGCAGGACGATCATCTGGTGATCGGGGATGGTCTCGACCTGCGTGCGGATCCGCTGCTGGTACGGGCCGTCGGCCGCGAGGATCAGCACCGGCGCGGTGATCTCCTTGACGTGATCGGTGAGATCCGTCGTGATCATCTCGTAGATCGCGTTGCCGATCGCGCGGCGGTCCGAGCGCGTGACGGCCTCGACCACGGGCGCCATCTTGCGCGGCTCGCTGGTCATGCCGGTGAACGCGGCGCGCATGCCGCCGGTGAACTCGTCGTCGCTGGCGTTCTTCCAGCGCGAGCGGATCGCCTTGGCCTCGTCGATGTCGCCCGACAGCGCGGGGCCGGCGTCGACGATGATCACCGGGCCGACCAGCTCGGGGTGATACGACGCGATCCAGTACGCGATGAAGCCGCCCATGCTGTGGCCGACGATGATCGGGTCGCGCAGGTTGCGCGATCGAATGTAGCGGGTCAGATCGCGGCGCACCGCGGCCGACAGCGGCTCGCTGATCGCCTCGTTGCCGGCGAACCCGGCGAGCGTCAGGACGTGCGACTCGTAGTCATCGCCGAGGTGGGCGACCATCTCGTTCCACACGGCGCCGGGACAGCCGAGGCCCGGGATCAAGATGATCGGGCGGCCGTGGCCCTTGACCTCGACGGTGAATGCGACCGGCTTGAAGTCGCGCGCCGCGCCGAACGGCTCGCTGTCGGAGGTCGTGCTGCGATCGTTGCGCCGCGCCGTGCGCTCGACCGGCGGCGGCGGTGGCGCGGTGGCGCACGCCGCGAGCGCGACAGCGAGAACGGCGGCGGACACAGCGCGCATGACCACACGGTACCGCGGCCCGGACAGCCGTGCCGTCGCCAAACGAGCGACCGACGCTGAGACTGCGTCAGTCGCTCGTTCACTCGACGAACAGCGGAAGGATCTGCGCGAGATCGGCGCGCGCGGTGAACGTCGGCTTGCCGTTCTCGATCGCGCAGCACTGCGCGGTGCGGAACTGCGGAAACGCCGGCAGCCCGAGCAGGAACGCGCCGATCGACGAGATCGCGGGCTCGTGCGTGACCACGAGCACGTCGCTGCCGGCCGACAGGATCGCCGACGCCGCAACGCGCGGCTGGGCCGCCGGCTCGAGGCAGCGCAGCGAGCGCACCACCGCGAGGTAGTCGAGGCTGGCCGCGAGCAGCTCGGCGGTCTGCACGGCGCGCGGCAGCGGCGATGCCAGCACGACATCGGGCGCGACGCCGTGCTCGCGGAGCAACCGCCCGAGCACGCGCGCGGCCTCGCGGCCGCGCGGCGACAGCCAGCGATCGCGGTCGCTGCCGGCCTCCTCCTCGGGGATCGCGTCGCCGTGACGGACGAGGTAGATGCGCACGGCGGCATGATAGCCGAGGCGCGCGGCTGCGGCGCCGATGCATTGCTACAGCGCTCTACTGCGGCGAGGTCACGGGGCCCGAGCTCGAGCCGCTCCCCGGGGCGGCAGGCGCGCTCGAGCTCGAGCCGCTGCCCGCGGTGTCCTCGGGAGGCAGCTCGTCGCCCGCGCCCGCGGCGTCTACCGTCGGCGGGGCCTGCTTGCACAGCGGCGCAGCGG
>DATIPJ010000999.1:0-13988 GCA_035472155.1 Kofleriaceae bacterium | reverse complement strand
GCCCAGCCGCAGCACCGCGCCATCGGCGAGCGCCGCCCGCCCGCCGCGGCCCAACCCGCGCCCGTTCACGAACCCGCCGTTGCGGCTCATCAGGTCCTGGATCTGCCAGCCCGCGACGCTGCGCTCGATCCGCGCGTGTTTTCGCGACATTCGGCCGTCATCGACGATGAAGTCGCAATCCCCACCTGGGCGCCCGATGCTCGTCCCCTTGGAGCCGACCACGTGCACCGCGTGTACACCCCGCCCGGTGAGAACCCGTACATGGGCGACCGACTGGTCCAGCTCGGTAAGGCCGACGGCGGAGTCATCCTGCCGCTCGGTCTGCCATGTCTCAACCACTTTCATGAGGGTACCCAAAACCTCCAGTGGGCGCCTTGGCGCCTCTCACGAACGTTTGACGACAGAACATGTTCCTGCGCCCTCGCATTCATGCGGACTGCACGGCGCGAATCAACACCCTTGTCGCACATGCGCGATGTATGAGCGGCGCATGGGCCCCAAGGGATGCACACGGCGACTGCACGCAACCTGAACGTTAACCCGCCTCCCACGTCGCTGGGATGCCGGGTGTAACACACGTGAGCCCCGCTGCCATTGGTTCCGAGCGTCAATGCAGCAGCGCAGTGAGCTAGACCGCGCGCGTCCGCACGGTCCGGTCGCGAAATTTCGCTCCTGCGCGACCGGCAGGATCTCGCGCCAGGGGTGCTACCGTGTCCGATCACATGAATCGCAGAGCCCCCCTCGTGTTCATCATGGCCGCGGGTCTGGGAACGCGGATGAAGAGTGATCTGGCGAAGGTTTTACACCGCATCGCCGGACGTCCGATGCTCCACTGGGTCGTCACCGCGGCGCGCACCGCCGGCGCAGGACGCGTGATCGCGATCCTCGGGCACAAGTCCGAGACCGTGAAGGCGTCGCTCGACGCGAGCTTCGGCGCGGGCGCGATCGAGGTCGCGCTGCAGGGCGAGCCGCGCGGCACCGGCCACGCAGTGCAGAGCGCGCTGCCGTCGGTCAAGGACGAGCCCGACGATCGCATCGTCGTGGTGCTGACCGGCGACGCCCCCCTGCTCGCGAGCGAGCGCATCACGCAGCTCGTCGAGGCCTGCGAGGCCTCGCCCGCCGGCATGGCGCTGCTCTCGACGGTGCCGCCCCACCCGATGCCGTACGGGCGCCTGGTGCGCAGCACGGGCGGCAAGCTCGAGCGCATCGTCGAGCACGCCGACGCGACCGCCGAGCAGCGCAAGATCCTCGACACCAACGCCGGATTCTATGCGATCCGGCTCGGGCACCTGCGCCGGGACCTCGCCGCGCTGCGCGCCGACAACGCCAAGGGTGAGCTGTACCTGACCGACCTCGTGTCGCATGCCGCGGAGCGCGGCGGTGCCACGGCGATCGATGCACCGTTCGCGGAGGTCGCCGGCATCAACGACCGGGTCGACCTGGCCGCGGTCGAGGCGGCCGCGCGGCGCCGCATCAACGAGGCGTGGATGCGCGCGGGCGTGACCATGGTCGAGCCCGCGACCACCTACATCGACGCCGACGCCGGCCCGCTCGGGCGCGACGTCTGGCTCGCGCCCAACGTCTCGCTGCGCGGCAAGACCTCGCTGGGCGATGGCGCGAAGGTCGACATCGGCGCGGTGCTGACCGACGTCCACGTCGCGGACCACGTGCACGTCAAGCCGTACTCGGTGCTGACCGACAGCGTGCTCGGGCCGCGCGCCGAGATCGGGCCGTTCACGCACTGCCGCCCCGGCAGCCGGATCGACGAGGACGCCAAGCTCGGCAACTTCGTCGAGACCAAGAAGACGCACCTGATGGCGGGCGCCAAGGCCAACCACCTCGCCTACCTGGGCGACGCGTCGGTCGGCGCCAAGGCGAACATCGGCGCGGGGACGATCACCTGCAACTACGACGGCGTGTCGAAGCACCAGACCACGATCGAAGCCGGCGCCTTCATCGGCTCGGACTCGCAGCTGGTCGCACCGGTGACGATCGGGCGCGACTCCTACGTCGGCTCGGGCACCACGATCACGCGCGACGTGCCGCGCGGCGCGCTCGCGCTGACCCGCATCAAGCAGGTCAACGTCGAGGGCTGGGCGGATCGCTTCCGCGAGGCCAAGGCCAAGCGCAAGAAGTCCGACGACCACTGATGCGGCGGGGGGGTGCCGTCGCGCTCGCCGCCGCCGCGCTCGCCACCGCCGCGTGCAAGTCGGGCCGCGAGCCGGCGCGCAACGAGGCGCCGGCGCCGCGCGATGGCGGTGCCGCCGATGCGGCCGACGTACCCGACGCCCCGCGGCGCTGGACCGAGCTCGCGGGCCTGCCGTCGGCGGAGGCCGTGCGCGTCATCGCGCTCCCCGCGCGGCCCGACGTGCCGCGGTTCAACGTCGGTGGGCCGGCGATCGCCGACGACATCGCGGTGGTCAGCTCGTCGCAGTTCGGCTTCCTCGCGATCGACTGGCGGCGCGGCAGCGTGGCGTGGACCCGGCCGTCCGGGCTGCACGTCGCGCCGCCGGTCGCCCGGCGCGGCGATGCGATCCTGATCGGCGACTGCCTGAACCCGCCCGAGCTGCCCGACGCGAGCGAGACGCTGCTCGGCTGCCTCCGCGTGGTGACCGCGGCCGGCGATGACCAGACCTACGCCGCGATCCACGGCAAGCGCGTCGAGGCGTTCGCCGCCGAGCCCGGGCCGCAGGAGGTCTGGCTCGACGGCGAGCGCGCGGTGCGCTGGCGGCGCGGCGAGCAGGCCGTCGCGGTCGACCTGTTCTCCGGCGTGGCCCGCCCCACGCCCGCCGAGCCGCCGCCCGTACACGTCACCCACCAGGGCCGCGCGTGGGACGTGGCACAGCGCGATGGCCGCATCGTCGCCCGCGCGCGCGGAAAGCTCGCATGGCAGACCGAGCATACCTACACCGCCCTGCTCGGCGCGGTGTACCTCGACGAGCAATCGCCGATGGTGCGGGTCGCCAATGTCGGTGCGTTCGGCGGCCGCGCCGAGATGAACCTGCTCGACATCGACGCCACCGGCTCGCTGCACGGCCAGGCCGCGTTCCCGGTCCCGGCGATCAGCCTGCTCGGCCACGCGATCGACGAGGTCGGAAATACCGCGATCGCGATCCGGCTGGATAGCTCGCTGCGCCGCGACTTCGTGGTCGGCTACGCCGCCAACGCGCTCATGATGTACGTGTGGGCCCTGCCCGAGGTGCAGCGCGCCGACCCGGTGGGCGTCGCGGTCGCGCCCGATGCCGTCCTCGTCTTTCACGACGGCGATACGTTCACAGTGCTGCCCGAGCTGTCGGCGCCTCCTACGGCTCCCGGCGCGCCGCGCGCTCCGTCGCAAAATCCGACACCGTAAGCAATCGAGATCGCGCGCGCACGATTGGTACGGCGGCTGCTCTATCGGCTCGCAGCAAGGAGCCCCATGAAATCTCTCGTCGCCGCCGCGTGCACCCTCAGCCTCGTCGCCTGTGTCCAGCAGGACGAAGCACCCCAGGACATCGATCGCGCCCTCCCCACCGCCGATCAGGTGTCGATCAAGCTGCCCGAGTCGAAGACTCGCTCGGTCGGCCAGCTCGCCAACTGGTACGTCGCCACGCGCGACGTGACCCGCACGTTCAACGGCGGGACGGCGTGGGTGCTGATCCTCGTCCACACCATCGTCAAGTTCCCGGTCACCACCGTGAACGGCGACACCTACACCTGGGGCCCGTGGAGCGACGCGCTCGACCCCGCCGAGTACAAGCTCGACGTGCGCGCGGTCGGCGACGGCACCTTCGACTACCAGCTGTCGGGCCGGTCGAAGACCCAGGCCAACGCGCAGTTCGAGGTCGTCGTCGACGGCAGCGCAGATCCGCGCGACGGCGACGACAAGGGCAGCGGTGAGCTCACGGTCGACTTCGACGCCGGCAAGCGCGTCAACCCGATCGACAGCGGCGACGGCAAGGGCACGATGCACGCCAGCTACGACCTCGCCGCCGGCCACCTCGATCTCCAGATCATGTCCAGAGACGCGCAGGACAAGCCGGTCGCCGCCAACTACGCGTACAACGCGGGCGCGAACGGCGCGGGCGACATGGTGTTCGAGGTCAGCGGCGACGCGGGCGGCGGCGTGCTGCTCGAGACCGTCACGCTCCGGTCGCGCTGGCAGGGCACGGGCGCAGGCCGGGCCGACGCGCGGATCGCCGGCGGCGACCTCGGTGGGGTGCAGGCCACCGCGTCCGAGTGCTGGGACACGATGTTCAAGCGCGTGTTTTACACGGACTCGGTAACGTTCCTACCGACCGAAGGCACCGAGAGCGCGTGCGCGTTCGCGACCGCGGACCTGCCGCTGCCGCACTGAGCGCCGCGAACGTCACGCGCTGTTCACCCCACGGCCCCCTACCCGGGGCTGTCTGCGTTTTCGGCAGTCAGCGTTGACTGCAAACTGGCCGCGCGGTAACACGCCCGTCGGAGGACACACATGGCTACGTTGCCCAAGGATGCGCAGGAGCTGTTCGATAACCTCGTCCCGGAAGGCCTCAAGCAGTTCCCGGACAAGGCGCGCGAGCTGAACGCGATCTACTGCTTCAAGATCACCGGCGATGGCGGCGGTGAGTGGACGGTCGACTGCACGGCGAACCCGCCGACCTGCACCAAGGGCGACAGCGGCAAGGCGCAGTGCACCGTCGACGTCTCCAATGACGACTTCAAGACGATGCTGAGCGACCCCAACGCCGGCATGCAGCTGTACTTCCAGGGCAAGCTCCGTGTCTCGGGCGATCCGATGCTCGCGATGAAGCTCCAGCAGCTGTTCGAGATCGCCCGCCCGAAGTGACCGTGAGCGCAATGTCGAGCGCACCGTCGGCGGCCTCGATCGCGGCGCTGGGCTCCTCGCTGGGCGACGCCCTCGAGGGGATCCGCGTGCTCGACCTGTCGCGGCTGTTGCCGGGGCCATTCCTCACGATGATCCTGGCCGACCTCGGCGCCGACGTGGTCAAGATCGAGGACCCGACGGCAGGCGATTACATGCGGCGCGCACCGCCCCACAAGGGCGGGATGTCGGGCCGCTATCTCGCGGTCAACCGCGGCAAGCGCTCGGTCGTGCTCGACCTCAAGTCGCCGGCCGGCCACGCGGCGATGCTGCGCATGGCCGCGCATGCCGATGTCGTCGTCGAGAGCTTTCGCCCCGGCGTGATGGACAAGCTCGGGGTCGGCTACGCGGCGCTGTCGGCGGCCAACCCGCGCATCGTCATGTGCTCGGTCTCCGGCTTTGGCCAGACCGGGCCGTACACGCATCGCGCGGGCCACGACCTCGGCTATCTCGCGATCGCCGGCGTGCTCGCCATGGGCGGCCAGGCCGGCGGCGGCGGCGCGCCGATGATGCCGGGCGTCCAGATCGCCGACCTCGCGGGCGGCGCACTCTGGGGCGCCACGGCGATCCTCGGCGCGCTGGTGCGCCGACACCGCACCGGCACCGGCGCCTTCCTCGACATCTCGATGACCGAGGGCGCGCTCGCGCTGCTCAGCGCGGAGCTGGGCAACGTCGACTGCGGCGCGCATCCCACGCGCGGCATGGCGAACCTCAACGGCGGCCTCGCCTGTTACAACATCTACCGCACCAAGGACGATCGCTACCTCGCCGTCGGCGCGCTCGAGCCCAAGTTCTGGCTCGCGCTGAACCAGGCGATCGGGCGGCCGACCACCGTCGCCGAGCTCATCCCCGAGATGCCGGTGCAGGCCAAGGCGCGCGGCGAGCTGGCCGCGATCTTCGCGACCAAGACCGCGGCCGAGTGGCAAGCCGTCCTCGCCACCAGCGATTGCTGCGTCGAGGTCGTCACCGAGATGGACGAGCTGGCCGATCACCCGCTCCACCAGGCGCGCGAGGTGTTCTTCAGCTTCGATGCCGGCCCCGGCATCGGCCAGGTCCGCCAGGCCCGCACGCCGCTCGGCGCGCCGAAGTCGCCGCGCCCGCCGCCGCTCCAGGGCCAGCACACGCGCGAAGTGCTCGCCGAGTACGGCTTCTCCGACATCGAGATCACGCAGCTGATGTGATCGCCGGGCCTACGCCCGGGTGATCTGGCGCATGCGCATCGCCGAGGCGACCGCAATCGCGACCGCGGCGATCATCGCCATCGCGAACACCAGCCGCGCGCCGGGGAACAGCGAGAGCAGCACGCTGTCGATCCGGCGCGCCATCACGACGTGGCCGACCACCTGCTTGTCGAAGCCGCGGATCGGCTGCGCCAGCACCTGGTACATGTCACCGTCGACCGCGGCCTCGGTCGGCCCGACCTCGGCGGCGGCGCGCTGCGCGAGCAAGGAAGGCACCTCGCCGATCGCCGTGCCATCGGGCGCGACGATCGACAGCCGGATCTTGTCGTCGAGCTGGATCTCGCCAAGCAGCTTGGCGGCGTCGACCTCCTCGATGAACGCGCTCGCGACCTCCTTGTTCTTGTCGTTGCCGAGCACCAGCGTGCGCGTGTAGACGAAGCCCAGGCCGGGAGGCGCGTACGGCCCGAGCAGCCCGGTCGCGCGCAGCGCCGGGTCGTCGGTCCGCACCAGCGTGATCGAGCGGTCCTTCTGGGTGAGCGCGGTCTTGACCCACGGCAGCTGGGTGAGATCGCTCCGTGCGTGGTCGCGCTCGGCGCTGGTGTACATCATGCGGCCCTTGTAGTCGGCGACCGCGATCGTCGTCGGGTACTGCGTGCCGGCGAAGTCCTGGACCAGCGTCCAGTCCTGCGAGGCGAGCGCATTGTGGATGCGTTCGAGGTTCTCGTCGTCGGCGGCGGCGTCGCCGAACCCGAAGTCCGACTGGTCGCGCGCGGCCGAGACCTCGCGCATCACCGATAGCGTGTAGACCTGGTTGGCGCTCGAGTCGAACCGCCCGGTGAGGCCCTCCCACGCGTGGTTGGTCTGTCGCCCGGTGAGCAGGAACGACTCGTGGATCTCCGCCGCCACGCGGTAGCGGACCACGAGATCGGCGACGAGCCCCAGGCCGAGCGCGGCTGCGATCGCGGCGCCGGCGATCGCAGCGCGCCGCCACGGCCTCGCACGGTCTCGCCCGAGCTCGGCGAGCAGGTGATCCATCGTCGGGAAGCGGTCCCCCGGGCGCACCGCGAGCCCGCGCAGGATGATCGCGCGCAGCGCACCGGAGACCCGCGAGCCGGCCGGCGCCGGCCGCACGTTGCCCGCGCACACGTTGTCCCCCAGCTCGTCGAAGGTCTTGCCGATGAACGGCCGGCTGCCGTACAGCGCCTCGTAGAGCGCCACGCAGAAGTTGAACTGATCGGTGCGCGGATCGATGTTGCCGCCGGTGAACTGCTCGGGCGCCATGTACGCCGGCGTGCCGAGCACCGAGCCCGACGAGGTCAGCTCGATGTGATCGGGCCGGGCGCTCTCGGTCGGCCGCGCCGCCGCGAGCCCGAAGTCGGTCACCCGGATGCGCGCGTCGATCCCGACGAGGCAGTTGTCGGGCTTGAAGTCGCGATGCACGATGCCCGCGGCGTGTGCGGCCGCGAGCCCTCGCCCCGCCGCGATGTACATCTCGACGATCTCGGCCACCGTGTGCGCCTGCTGCTGCCACAGCCGCAGGCTCGTGCCGTCGACCAGCTCCATCGCGATGTAGGTCGTGCCGTCGGTGACCCCGACGTCGTAGACCGCGACCACGTTGGGGTGGTTGACCTGCGCCATCGAGCGCGCCTCGCGCACCAGGCGATCGGTCAGCGCGTCGTCGGGGCGGTGCAAGATCTTGAGCGCGATCTGGCGGCCGAGGTCCTCGTCCTGCGCGCGGAACACCACGCCCATCGCGCCCGCGCCGAGCCGATCGGACAGCGTGTAGCGCCCGAGCGTGCGGCCCGTCATCCGCGGTACGCGCACGCGCTTCACGACCACCGCGTCGGCATCCGCGGTCGCGAGGAGCGCCGTCGGGTTGAGCTTCGGGGCCGGGGGCACGCTCTCCTGCGTATCGACCAGCGCCGCCTCGCGCCCTCCGTTCGGGCCGCCCAGCGGCCGCTCGACGGTCTCGCGCAGGGTATCGACGGCCGCGTCGCGCGTCGCGTCGCGCGCCAGGAGCGAGATCAGGTCGCGGCAATCGGGGCAGCCGTCGATGTGCGCGATCGCCTGCGCGCGCGCCGCCGCATCGAGCGCGCCCGCCATCAGGTCCTGAACCGCGTTGGCGTCGAGGCACTCCACGTGCCGTCATTGTGGCACGTTCCCCCGGCGGGCATGGCAGTATGCCTGCGATGGACCCCGTCGACCGCCTGATGGCCGCGAGCGGCCTCGAGCCAGCCGCGCGCGCGATCATCGCGACCGCCTGGCAGGCGATGCTCGACGCAGCGCGCACCGCGTGGCCCGACGTCCGCGTCGACCCCGGGCAGGTCATCGAGTTCATCGTGCAGCGCCTCGCCGGCCCCGATCTCGCCGCGGCCCTCGCCACCGCGCCCGCCGCCGACCTCCTCCTCGCCGCCGCGTGCGCCGAGCAGGAGCCCACCGCGCACGCCGCGTTCGACGCGATCCTCGCCGAGGTCGACGCCGCGGGCGCCTCCACCCGCTCGACGCGCGACCTGGTCGACGACGTCAAGCAGCTGCTGCGCGTGCAGCTCCTCGTCCCCAAGGACGGCAAGCCGCCCGGCATCATCGGCTACCGCGGCAAGGGCCCCCTGCGCGGCTGGGTCCGCATCACCGCCACGCGCGAGCTGATCCGCCACCAGCGCAAGCGCGCGCGCGAGGCGCCCAGCGAGCGCCCGCTCGACGAGGCCATCGGCGACGCCAGCGATCCGCTGCTGGCCCAGCTCAAGGCCGAGTACCGCACCGAGTTCGCCAGCGCGCTGCGCGAAGCGATCGCCGAGCTCGGCCCCGAGGACCGCATGCTCCTGCGCCAGCAGATCGTCGACCAGCTCTCGATCGACGAGATCGGCGCAGCCTTCGGCGTCCACCGCGCCACCGCCGCCCGCTGGCTCCAGCGCGCCCGCGGCGCCCTCGTCACCGCCACGCGCGGCCGCCTCGCCGCCCGCCTCAAGCTCTCCGTCGACGAGGTCGACAGCGTGATCCGCCTGGTCCAGAGCCAGCTCGACGCCTCGGTCATCCGATACCTGCGCGACAGCGACGACTGACGAGCGACAAGCCATGCGGCACGCGCTCGCGGGCCCAGCACTCCCCGGCCCAGCACTCCCGGGTGCACCGCACGGTAGGCGGCTCGCTCATCGGGAGTGCGGTCCATGCACTCCCGCCTACCGATCAGATACATTTTGGGTAGAGATTGGCATCTTTAAGTATCTCCTCATCATGGACGTGCATTCGTCGTTTAGTGTCACGGCGCAGTCCCAACCGAGAGGAGATGGCATGTACAATGTCCGTGTGGTGAGAGTGGGGGTATCAGCAGTCGTCCTGTTCTTGGCTTCGTGCGCGGCGGAATCGTCGGGTACGAGCTCGGGCGCAGTGATGCGTGGTCGAAGCAGCCTGGATCCGCCTTCGGCGCCCGTCGAGGACGGCCTCGCCGTGGCGCCAACCCATATCGCGGCGGCACGCGTTCCGGGTGGGCGGCAGGTCGGCCACTATGATATGTCCGCACAGCAGGGGCAGCCCTACGAGGTGCCTCCGATCGTCGATGGCGGCGGTACCGCGGTCAGCGTGCTGGATCCGGACGCCGCAACACTCGGCGATCTGAATGTATTGTGGGTCGATAACCCCGACAATAGCTTGTATGATGGGAAGTACGTCCTTCGCGAACCCGAGATCGCAGCGGCGGTGCAGAGCGGGTTGATCCTCGTGCTCCACGACCGCTTCGTCGAGGATGCCGAAAACAACTTGCCCGGCGCCACGGGCTTCAACATCGTCCGCGACTTCACGGAGCCGGCAGATATCAATATCCGCGATGGATCCACGATCGTCACCAAGAGTCTGGACAATACATCGCTCGATAACGGCTCCTTCTCGAGTCACGGCTTCGCTCTGGATTCCACGCTGCCAGCGCGGGCCAAGTTGATCCTGAGCACGACCAGCAGCAATCATATCGTGACGTTCTGCTATCCGGTGGGTCGCGGCGCGGTGATCTATTCGTCCATTCCGCTCGACTTCTATCTTCAGGGGTTTGGAGGCGAGCCGCTGGACACGAACATGGCGAAGGTCTACGCGCCCAATGTCGTTTCGTACGCATTGGCGGGTGCCTGCGCATCGCGCGCGCCTCGTCCCACGCCCAACCTCAATCCGTAACGGGAATCTCAGGTCGCCATGAAGAAGATCAATCAACAGGGGGAGCTCTGTATGGGTAGCCAGCGTGTCGTGTCCAAGTCGAGAGGATGGTCGGCCGTCGCGCGATGTGCGCTGGCGGGAGCAGGGCTCACCGTCGGGGTCACGGCGTGCACGACGGATCGAGGTGGTGAGACGTCGAGCACCACGGCCGACGAGATCATCGGCGGATTTCCAGCCACGAGCGCCAAGCTGAACGCGATCGGCGCGATCGGCCAGCCAGATGGAGCCGGCGGATTCACCCCGTTCTGCACGGGAACGCTGATCAGCTCCACCATGGTGCTGACCGCCAAGCACTGCGTGAATCACGGCGATCCGGCGCAGCTCGTGTTCTTGATCGGGCCGAATGCAAGGGCGCCGCTCGAGGTCGTGCCGGCGCGTGGAGCTGCCTTCGAGCCCACGGTCACCGGTGGCGCGGTCGACCTCGGCTCGGACGTCGGCATCCTCCACCTCGCGACGCCGGTGAACGACGTCGCGCCGCTGCCATTCGCTGCGCTGACCAATGACCGCGTCGGCAGTCGCATGGTCGCCGTCGGTTACGGCGTGCAGAACACCGATCTGGTGCGCGGCACGCGCCAGAGCGGCTCGATGACGCTTCGCGCGACCAGCGGTTCGGTGTTTGCCGCGATCTTCGGCTCGTTCGCCAGCTTCGTTCAGAACGGCGCACCTCGCCTGTTCCCGGACCTCGATCCGAACGATCCGGCGCAGCTCGCGATCCTGCAGCAGGAGTTCGATCAGACGCTGCTGCTCGACGGGATCGAAGCGTGGTTCGGCGCCGGCCGGGGCGATGCACAAGCGTGCACCGGGGACGGCGGTGGGCCGATCACGGCGAAGGTCGGAACCCTGACGACCGTGTTCGGTGTGTCGTCGTGGGGGTTCGGCTCCGAGGAGACCTGCACGCTCGACGGCAGCAGCTACGCTTCGCTGAACCCGGTCTCGCTGGATTTCATCGACTACGAGACGAACTGCCCGCTCGTCCCGCGAGCGGGGTTCTGCGACGGACCCACCGTCGCGGTCCGCTGCGCGAACCCCAACGAGGGCGGCCGCCGCGAGCTGCGGACCGACTGCGCGGAGCTCGACCAGGTCTGCGGAATCGACGAGAACGGCAATCTCGGCTGCATCGACTAGCTTTGAGCGCCGCGGTCAGCGGTCCTTGTAGACCTGGCCGCCTTCTTTGTACTTCTCGCCGTACTTGTTGAGGTGAGCGGGCTCGGCGCCACGAACGATCGTGAGCTCGACGGTGGTCTCGGCGCCCGGCTTGACGCTGACCTTGGCGCTCGAGGGCTTGGTCGAGCGACGGCCGTAGGCGAAGACGGTCCACTCGCCCGGGGGCACGCCGTCGAGGACGAAGTGGCCCGAGGCGTCGACGCGCGTGTGGCGGCGGTTGGGGACCACGATGATCGTGGCCGCCATCTCGGGGTGGATGTTGCAGTAGACGTCGATGACGCCGGGCTTGGTGAACTGCTTGTCCTTGCTCTCGCCGCGCTTGTAGGAGCCGAGGTCGAACTGGCGATCGGCGGATTGCGAGAACACGTTGTGGAGGAACGGGTCGTTGTTGGGGAATGAGACGCGCTCGTTGGCGGTGATGGCGACGAGGTCGGGGACGAACTTGCGGCCCTTCTGGGCGATCGTCGCGACCTGGTCCGTCGGCGGCTCGCTGAAGCCGAGCATGTACACGATGACGTCGGCGCCGGTGACCGGCTTGCCGTCGGCCTCGGTGAACTTGACCGTGCCGACGACGCGGCCGGCCGGCTGCGCGGCGGCCGAAGCAGAGGCGAGGGCAGCGAGCCCGGTCAGGACGATCGGTGTGCGCATCAAAAGGCAACTCCCCACATGACGCGCGGCGCGGTGCGCACATGATAGATGCCGATGCCGAACATGCCGCTGAGCCAGAAGCGGCCGTGGGTCCAGGCGATGTTGGGCCCGACGGTGGCCCAGCTCTCGCCGCGCGAGTCGAGGCTGAGCTCCGAGTAGGCCTCGGCGCCGAAGCGCAGGCCCGTGGCGACCTGGACGCTGATGCCGCCGCCCGGGCGGACCTCGGAGTGGCGGTTGGAGGTCTGGATGTCGGCGATGAAGCCGACGTCGACGAGCGCGTTGACCGGGCCGAGGTCGTACGAGACGACGGCGTCGCCCTCGAGGCGCACGCTGTCGCGCACGATCACGTCGCGCTTGGCCGCGATCCTCACCAGCGGCACCAGCCCCGTGGCCTCGGCCGGGTCAGGGGATGCGAAGCGGGAGCGCGCCTCGATCCCGAACCGCTTGAAGGTGAAGGAGGTCTTGATGACGTCGTTGACATCGATACTCGCCCATTCTAGCTCGATCGGAAGCGCAAGCTCGAGCTGATCGGTGATGCCGATGAGCGGGCCCCACCACAGCCACGTCTCCTTGTTGCTCGGACCGTACTTGCCGCTCTCGTCGAGGATCCAGGTCTGGAGCTCGACCGAGCGCTCGGGCATCACCTCGGTGCCGTACAGCCAGCCGTAGAAGGTGCGGCCCGCGTCGGCGGTGCGCGGCCAAAGACACGCGGCGAGCAGGACGGCCAGGGCGATACGCACGCGCGGCATCCTACCCAACCCGTGGGGTATCGTCGCGTTCATGATCGATCACATCGGTATCCAGGTCACGAATCTCGAGACCAGCGTGGCATTCTATACCAGGGCCCTGGCGCCGCTCGGATACGAGCTGGTGATGCGGGTCGAGCAATTTGCCGCCGGATTCGGGGTCGGCGGCAAGCCGGATTTCTGGATCGGTGTCGGCAAGCCGACGGACAAGATCCACGTCGCGATCCGCGCCAAGGGGCGCGCCGATGTGCGCGCGTTCTACGACGCGGCGATCGCCGCGGGCGGCGCCGACAACGGTCCGCCCGGCGTGCGCGAGATCTATCACCCGAGCTACTACGGCGCGTTCGTGCTCGACCCCGACGGGCACAACATCGAAGCGGTGTGCCACGAGCCCTACCTCGGGTGATCAGGGCAAGAGGATGCGTCGGGTGAACAGCTCGATCGCCAGGCCCTGGATCGACGGATCGGTGGCGAGCTGGGCGGGGAACTGGAACGCGACCGCCACGCGGTAGCCCTTGCCGATGAGCGGCACCGCGACATGGCGCACGTTCACGCCATTGAACGTCCCGTGGAAGATCGCCATCGGGCGCTGCACGCCACCGATGAACATCTGACTCATCGACTCGTAGGTGAGGTGGTTGGTGCGCGCGTGGATCTGCGCCAGCTTCTGCGGATCGTTGGTCGAGACGACGATCGGACCGGCGGCGATCATGACGCCGCGGGTGTCCATCGCGACGAGGAGGCCGGCCTGCTCGCTGTGCCGGAAGCTCGACGGCACGATGATCGACACGCCCTGGCTGACCGGCAGCTTCTGGCCCTCGGGCTCACCCGAGCCGCCCCATTGATCGGGCACCGCGGGGCCCGCATCGCTCGGCGCGCCGCCGGCCCACGGATCGCTGGAAGGCGTGTGCGGTGGCTCGCTCGCCGGCGCGTCGTGGCGGACGACGGCCGCGTCGCTCGGAGCTGGATCGGCCCCCGGTCCGGGCCCGGGCGAATGACCGCGCGCGTGGTCGGCGATGACCAGCGCGGCGATGCCGCCGCCGAGGACGATCATGCCGGTCACGACGAGTGCAACGGTACGACGGCTCGGAGCTGCAGAGCCGGCGGGCCGCGGCGATGCGCCGGGCGGCGGCGCGTGCGGCGGGGGTCCGTGCGGCGCAAGCGCGGGCGGCGGGGGCGCGTGCGGCGCGAGCGCGTGCGGCGACG
>DATIPJ010000998.1:0-10986 GCA_035472155.1 Kofleriaceae bacterium | reverse complement strand
GCGCCCGAGCACCGGCAGCTCGCCGAGCCGCCCGGTAAGCCGGCGGCGCGCCCGGCGATCGTGCACGTGCAGCGCGACGACACACAGCGGCACCGCGAGCGCGATCCACAAGAGCCAGGGGGTCGCGAACGTCACGGCAGCCTCCGCAGCCGGGTGTGCGACAGCAACAGATCCAGCGCGAGCAGCAACAGCGCCAGCACGGCGAGCGGGACGAACATCTGCTTGTCGGGCACGCGCTCGATCTCGACCCGCTTGGTCTTGTCGAGCTTGTTGCGCACGGTCTGGAACCCGCGGTCGAACGACTCGTAGTCGGTCGCGCGGAAGAACTCGCCACCGGTCAGCGACGCGATGCTGCGCAACGTCGCCGGGTTCACCGACATCCCGCCGAACAGGTCGGACTCCTCGCGGCCGACCAGCACGGTGTAGACCTTCACGCCCATGTCCTTGGCGACGCGCGCCGCCTCGTCGGGCTCGAACCGCGTCACCCAGTTCGAGTCGCCGTCGGACAGGAGGATCACCACCTTGCTCTTGGCGGGTGCCGTGTCGGGGTTGTCGACGGGGTTTTCGCCGCGGCTGGCCTCTCCCGCGCTGCCTTCGCCCGGGCTGCCCTCGCCCTGGCTGCGCCGGTCATCGCGCAGCTGCGACAGCGCGAGCCCGAGGCCATCGCCGATCGCGGTCCCGAGCTCGGGCACGTCGCCGATCGCGAGATCCGTGACGATGCGCTCGAGCACCTTGGTGTCGAGCGTGAGCGGACACTGCAGCATCGCCTGCTGACCGAACACCACGAGCCCGATGCGGTCGTGCGACGACCGGCGGAGAAACCGGCGGATCACGCGCTGCGCAGCGTCGAGCCGGTCGCGCGGCAGATCGGTCTCCTCCATCGACTTGGACATGTCGACGACCAGCATGATGTCGATCGTGTCGATCTCGCGGCGCAGCGTGCGGTACGTCTCGGGCCGCGCGAGCGCGACCGCGATCGCCGCCACCGCGAGCACGCGCAGCACGCTCGGCAGATCCGACAGCCACGCCATCGCGCCGATCCGGCGGACCAGCCGGGTCTGCGAGAACGCCATCGCCGCGGCGCGCCGGCGGTGCAGATGAAACGCGAGCACGCCGATGAAGGCGGCCGCCGCGAGCAGCACCACCGCGTGCGGCGACCGCCACACGATCGCCTCGGGCCCGCGCGCGACCTCGAACATGCGCGCGACCAGCAGCAAGCACGCCCCACCGACCACCGCGACCATCAGCCACGGCGTCAGCGCGCGCGCGATCCGCAGCGGGCGAGTGGGTCCGCTCACGCGGCCTCCTTCGCGGCGCGCGCCGCGCCCTGGCGCAGCTCGGTGGTGGTGACGATCAGCGCGCGCGCGTCGTCGAGCGCCTTGCCGGCCTCGGCGGGCGTCGCCGGGTAGGCTGCGTACTTCACGATGTCGCAGCCATCGAGCCAGCCGCGCACCAGGTCCGCCTCGTCGCCGGGCGCGCCCTCCTCGAGCCGGCGGACCAGCTCCGACGACGTCAGGTCGCGCGTCGCGATCCGGTAGCGCGCCGACAGGTAGTCGCGGATCACCTCGACCATGTCCGCGTAGCCGGTCTTGCGCTCGCCGTCGCGGTCGAGCACCCCCGACTGCTCGATCACCAGCAGCCGCTCGAGCGCCCGCTCACCGGTCGTGTCGATGTGCCGCGGCCGCCCGAGCACGCCGCCGACCAGCCGCAGCGCGCGCCGCCGTCGCCGCCGCCGGTACCACAGCGCGACCGCGATCACCCCGAGCGCGCCGCCCACCGCCGTCGCCGCCCAGATCCACAGCCAGTCCGGCGTCAGCAGCCCCTGGGGCGACGCGAGGCCGCGCATCGCCTTCGGATCGTCGACCAGATCGCCCAGCACGCCGACGATCTTCACCGGCACGGCGTTGGTCGCGACCTGCCCGGCGCGCCCGAACGCCGTGAACGTCACCGCGATCGGCGCGATCTGCTGGTCGCCCAGCTCCCACGGCGTGACATCGACCTGCCACTCGCGCGTCGTCCGCCCATCGCCGCTCGGCCGGTCCTCCGACAGCCGGCGCCGGACCTCGAACGCCGGCCCCAGATCCATCGGCTCGCGCAGGTTGACCTCGACCCCGGCCCCGAAGGTCGCCGTGATGTACAAGGTGAAGTGTGCCCCGAGCCGCGCGACCGTCGGGCTCGCCGCCGCGTTCACCGTCGGCGCGCCGATATCCACCGGCAGCCGGATGATTCGACCCTTGCCCGCAGCGGATCCCGATCCCGCGGCGCCCGATCCACCGGCACCCGATCCGGGCGTGTCCCCGGATGGCCCGGTGTTCTGCGCGTGCGCCGGCAGTCCTGCGGTGAGCGATGCCGCAAGAACCGCGAGCGTAGCAGTCCGTCGCAGCGCGCAGGCAGCGAATCCTGTGACGGGCGATCGAGCGACCGCGGTCATCCGTGCGCCATCCTCTTCGCGCGCGCGCGGAAGAACGCGATCAGCGCCTCCACGTACGGCCGATCCGTGGTCACCTCGACGCGGTCGACGTTGAGCCGCCGCAGCGCCATCTCGCGCGCCTGCGCCGACGCCTTGGCCCGCCGCGCATAGTCGGCGGCCGCCGCGCTGTTGGTGTCGATCTCGACCAGCTCGCCCGACTCGAGATCCTCGAGCACCAGCAGGCCGACCGGAGGCAGGGCTTGCTCCAGCGGGTCGCCGACGACGACCGGCACGAGCTCGTGCCGCTGCCTGGTGATCTGCATCGCGCGTTCCCAGCCTTCCGACAGAAAGTCTGACACCAGAAACACCACCGATCGACGCCGCGCCACCTTGCCCAGGAAATCGAGGCCGGCGGCGAGGTTGGTGTGGCGCGACGTCGGCTGGAACGCCAGGATCTCGCCGATCACGCGCAGCACGTGGCGGCGGCCCTTCTTGGGCGGCACGAACCGCTCGATCCGGTCGGTCACGATGTAGAGGCCCACGCGGTCGTTGTTCTTGATCGCCGAGAACGCGACGACCGCGGCCAGCTCGGCCGCGAGCTCGCGCTTGATCGCGCCGCGCGTGCCGAAGAACCCCGAGGCGCTCATGTCGATCATGAGGTTGACCGTGCGGTCGCGCTCCTCGACGAACTGCTTGACGTGCGGGGCGTTCATCCGCGCCGTGATGTTCCAGTCGATCGCGCGCACGTCGTCGCCGGCGTAGTAGGCGCGCACATCGGAGAACACCAGGCCGCGCCCCTTGAACACCGAGTGGTACTGGCCGGCCAGCTGCTCGTCGACCAGGCGGCGCGCCACGATCTCGATCTTGCGCGCCTTCTTGACCAGCTCGGCGGTCGACAGCGCCATGTCAGGGGACCGGCAGGTACTCGAGAATGCGGCGCACCACGTCCTCGGAGCTGATCTCCTCGGCCTCGGCCTCGTAGGTCACCACCACGCGGTGGCGCATCACGTCCATCGCGATCGCCTTGATGTCGTCGGGCGTGACGTAGGCGCGGTGGCGAATGAACGCATGCGCGCGCGCGGCGATCGCCATGCACAGCGTGGCGCGCGGCGATGCCCCGTATTCGATCAGCGGCGCCAGCTCGCCCAGGCCGTAGTCGCGCGGGCGGCGGGTGGCCTGCACCATGTGCACGATGTAGTCGCGCACGCGATCATCGATGTAGATCGAGCCGACGACCCGGCGCGCCGCGCGCACCTGCTCGATCGTGGCGACCTCGCTCGCCGCGGGCATCTCGAGCGTGGACATCCGGTCGAGTCTCGCGCGCTCGTCGCTCGGCGAGGGATAGCCGACCTTGATCAGCAGCATGAAGCGATCGAGCTGCGCCTCGGGCAACGGGAACGTGCCCTCCTGCTCGATCGGGTTCTGCGTCGCGAGCACGAGGAACGGATCGGGCAGCGCGTGCGTGGTGTCGCCGATCGTGACCTGGCGCTCCTGCATCGCCTCGAGCAGCGCGGACTGGACTTTGGCCGGTGCGCGGTTGACCTCGTCGGCGAGCACCAGGTTGGCGAACAGGGGGCCGCGCTTCTGGGTGAACAGCCCCGTGTGCATGTTGTAGATGATCGTGCCCGTGATGTCGGCCGGCAACAGGTCGGGCGTGAACTGGATGCGCTGGAACGTCGCCGCGATCGTCTGCGACAGCGTCTTCACCAGCAGCGTCTTGGCCAGCCCGGGCACGCCTTCGATCAGGCAGTGCCCCGAGGTCAGAAGGCCGATCAACACGCGCTCGACCATGTCGCGCTGGCCGACCACCACGCGCGCGACCTGGGCGAACACGTCGTCGACGAAGGCGCTCGACCGCCGGACCTCCTCGGTCAGGAGGTTGACGTCGATGGCGGGCGATGGCGGTCCCGCCAGCACGCCGGGCGCCGTCTGCGCGCCGGGCACGGTCTGCGCCCCTGCGCCCGCTGCGGTCGGGCTGCCCCCGGGGCTGGGGACGAGCCCGCCCTCGCGTTCGGCCGCGGGGTCGAGCGGTGGGTACAGATCGCGCAGCGTGTCCACGACACTGACGATGTCATGAATCGCGCCTCGGTGCCCGTCCTCGGCGGCGCGCCGGGGTATCTTCACGCCATGGCGGAACAGGCACCAGCGCTCGGCCCGGTCGACTTCTCGACCCACGTCCTGTCGCTCGCATCGACCGTGCTCATCGCGCTCGGCAAGATGCCCGGCCCCGACGGCGAGGAGCATCTGAAGGACCTCGAGACCGCGCGCCACCTGATCGACGTGCTCGGCATGCTCGAGCAGAAGACCAAGGGCAACCTCGATGAGCCCGAGACCAAGCTCCTCGCCAGCCTGATCTACGATCTCCGCGTCGCCTACGTCGACGTCCAGAACGCGCAGCGCGAATGATTCCTGGAGCGGCTCGTGTCGCAGCCCGTGTCGCACGCGTGCGGGCCGCCGCGCTCGTGGCCGCGAGCCTGCTCGGTCTGCTGGGCGGCTGCCGCGAGCGACTCACCGCCGACGACACGCACGCAGGCGCCGCGGCCGCGCCGGCGCTGACCGCGAGCGCATCGACGCGCATCCTGTACCCGAGCGCGCCGGGCTCGTTCGTCGACCTCGTCGCCGGCGCGCGCCACGGCGTGGTCGCGATCCGCGCCGCGCAGCCGGTCAAGTCAGGCCCCGCCGCGGTGTTCCCCGGCACGCCTGAGACCACCGCCGACATCGCGCTCGGCACCGGCTTTCTGATCGAGGCGCACGGCGTCTACGTGCTGACCAACGACCACATCGCGGCCGCGTCTCCCGAGCTGCGCGTGGTGCTGCCCGATCATCGCGAGGTGCCCGCCAAGCTCGTCGGGCGCGACCTCCGGCTCGACGTCGCGCTGCTGTCGGTCGACGTGCCGCGCCTGGCCGCGCTGCCGATGGGCAACTCCGACGACCTCCAGGTCGGCGAGTGGCTGGTCGTCCTCGGAAACTCGTTCGGCGACGAGGTCACCGCCTCGGTCGGCGTCGTGTCGGCCACCGGCCGCGAGGTCGCCGGCTCGCTCGTCCCCGGCCGCGCGATGAGCTTCCGCACGTTCCTGCAGACCGACGCCCGCGTCCACCGCGCCAACTCCGGTGGCCCGGTGCTCGACACCGCGGGCCAGGTCGTCGGCGTCGCGGTCGCCACCGGCGATCGGCCCGGCGAGGTCTCGTTCGCGATCCCGATCAACCGCGTCAAGGAGGTCGTCGACGCGCTCCGCGACTTCGGCCAGGTCGCGCGCAGCTGGCTGGGCGTCCTGGTCCAGCCCGTCGACGCCGAGCTCGCCAGGTCCGCCGGTCTGCCCAAGCCGACCGGCGGCCTGGTCACCGAGGTCAAGGCCGCTTCGCCCGCCGCCCGCGCCGGCCTCCGCGCCGGCGACATCATCCTCGCGTGGGGCGATCGCGAGGTCGATCATCGGACCCTGCCGTGGGTCGTCGCCCAGACGCCCGCCGGCCGCCCAACCACCGCCACCGTCTGGCGCAACCGCGCGCAGGTGCAGATCTCGGTCGTCCCCGAGAAGATGCCCGAGTAGAAGGGATCTCTCAGTTCAAGCCGTCGCTCGTCGAGCGGCCGCTGGCATGCTCGAGGAACTTGGCGAACACCGTCTTGCGGCCGATCGCGCCGAAGTCGACCACCACGCGGCAGTCCTTGCCGCTGCCGGTGACCGCGACGACGCGGCCGCTGCCCAGCGCGACGTGGGTGACCTCGGCGCCGATCACGAAGCCCGAGGCGTCGTCGACCTGGTAGACCGGCTCGTCGTCGTAGCTCGTGCGCTGGTCGAGCTCGTCGTGCGCGCGCGACGGGCGAGCTCGGCGCTGGCGGCCCGCCCAGTCGCCGTCGACGATGCGCGGCGCGGGCACGCTGATCCGCGTGCGCCGGGGCTGTGCGAGCGAATCGGGCGGCAGGTCGTCGAGGAAGCGCGACGGTTGCTGCATCCGCATCTCGCCCCACACGCGCCGGATCCGGGCCTGCGACATCACGAGCCGCTCGCGCGCGCGCGTGATCGCCACGTAGGCGAGCCGGCGCTCCTCCTCGAGCGCCGCGTCCTCGCTGGTCCCCTCGCGCTCGCGCAGCGACGGAAACAGGCCGTCTTCCATGCCAGTCATGAACACCACCGGCCACTCGAGGCCCTTGGCGATGTGGATCGTCATCAGCACGACCTGCTCGCTCGCCGTCTGATCGCCGGGAGCCGACAGCGCGACGCGCTCGAGGAAATCCTCGATCGTGGGCGGTCGATCTTCGTCTTCGGCTTCGCCCTTGCCCTCGCCCTGGCCCTGGCCCTCGCCGGCAACGCCGTCCTCGTCCTCGGGCGGCGCGCCTTCCTCGTCGAAGTCCGACGCCGTGCTCACCAGCTCCGCGAGGTTATCGAGCCGGTCTCGCGACTCGGTCGTGTTGTCGGCCTCGAGCTTGGCGCGCATCCCGCTGCGCTCGATCACCTGGATGATGGTCTCGGCGACCGAGGCCCCGCCCGCGATCACGTCGCCCAGGCCCACCATCAGCTCGACGAACGCCTGCAGCTTCTTGCGCGGCGCAGGCCCCAGGCCCGAGACCTCGCCGCGCGCGGCCAGCCGCGCCGCATCGAACAGCCCGGTCCCGTTGGCCCGCGCCGCCGCGCGCAGCCGATCGACCGTGGTATCGCCGATGCCGCGCGCCGGCACGTTGACCACGCGCTCGAACGCCGAATCGGCCGCCGGATTGGCGAGCAGGCGCAGATAGGCCACGACGTCCTTGACCTCCTTGCGCTCGAAGAACGACACCGCGCCCACGACCTTGGCCGGCACCCGCGCCGCCCGCAGGTGCTCCTCGAGCACGCGCGACTGCGCGTTGGTCCGGTACAGGATCGCGATGTCGCTCGGCGACGCCGGTCCGTCGTCGAGCAACCGCCGGATCGACTGCGCCACGAAGTACGCCTCGCCGCGCTCGTCGCCCGCCTGGTAGATCTCGATCGCCTCGCCGCCGCCGCGATCGGTCCACAGCGCCTTCTCGTGGCGATCGCGGTTCTTGCGGATGATCGCGTTCGCCGCGTCGAGGATGGTCTGCGATGAGCGGTAGTTCTGCTCGAGCTTGATCACCAGCGCGTCGGGGAAGTCGCGGTCGAAGTCGAGCAGATTGCGCGGCTCGGCGCCCCGCCACGCGTAGATCGACTGGTCGTCATCGCCGACCACCGTGAGATTGCGCGTCGCCTCGGCGAACCGCCACACCAGCTGGTACTGGACCTTGTTGGTGTCCTGGAACTCGTCGACCAGGACGTGGCGGAACTTGACCTTCAAGATCCGCGACACCGAATCGATCTTGAACAGCTCGATCGTCTTGAGCAGCAGGTCGTTGAAGTCGACCGCGTTCTCCTTGGCGAGCTGCGCCTGGTACAGCGGATAGACCCGCTCGATCACGTCGTCGAACGAGCCGGTCGGCGTCACCGGGTCGATGCCGCGGTTCTTCGCCCGATCGATGCGCGACAGGATGGTCCGCGGCGATACCTGCTCGTCGAGCCCGGTCTCCTTGAGCAGCTTCTCGACCAGCCTCATCTGGTCGTTGTCGTCGAAGATCACGAAGCTCCGGGTCAGCCCCAGGGCCTCGCCGAACCGCCGGAGCAGCCGCGCACAGCTGGCGTGGAACGTCCCGATCCACATCGCATCGGCCGCGTCGCCCATCAGCTGGCGCAGGCGCTGGCGCATCTCGCCCGCCGCCTTGTTGGTGAACGTGACCGCGAGGATCGCCCACGGCGGCGTGCCGCTCTCGACCAGCCGCGCGATCCGGTGCACCAGCACGCGCGTCTTGCCCGTGCCCGCCCCGGCGAGCACCATCAGCGGGCCATCGCCGTGCTCGACGGCAGCGCGCTGCTCGGGGTTCAGGGGTAGAACGGGCGTGCGCTCCACCCGGGTTGCTTAGCACCTCGTTCTGACATGGGCCTGACAGGGTTCAGAACACCAGCCGCGCGCCGATGCGCGCGTACGCCGGTGGATAGCGAACGATCGGGTTGAGGAAGTTCGGGTTGCGCCCGACCGGCTTGGGCTGCTCATTGCCCTTGTTGTCGATCTGCTTGACCCAGATCAGGTCCTCGTAGGAGCCGCCCGACACCGGGTTCGCGTTCTGGATCGTGCCGCCGAGCGACACCGACGGCGCGTAGGTCTGGTCGACCAGGAAATCGGTCTGGTGGTTGTAGACGTTGAACACGTCGACGAACACCTGCAGCTGCAGATCCTTCTGAAACGCCCGGCCGACGTCGCGCCGGTACTCGACGTGGAGGTCGACGCCGTGGTCGAAGCCCGTGCGCCCGAGCGCGCCGCGCGGCAGGAGGAACGACTCATCGGCGCCGTAGATGTTGTGTGCCGCGAGCGCATTCTCGGGGATGCCCGAGAACGACCGGATGCGTGCGCCGACCACCAGCGCGCCCTGCTTGTGGAGATCGAAGATGTAGTAGCCATCGAGCTTGATGTAGTGCGGGCGGTCCTGCGGCAGCGGACCCTCGCGGTTGGCGAGCAGCTCGATCAGGTCGTACTGCGACGAGATGTTCGGATCGATCTGGCCGTTGTCGTACGAGATGAGCCCGGGGTAATTGCCCATCACGCGCGAGTACGTGTACGAGCCCTGCAGATAGAGCTGCTTGGAGAACCGGCGCGTCACCGTGAGCTGCAGCGCGTTGTAGTCGCGGCGCGGCTTGTCGAAGATCCGGATGCCGCGGAACAGGTCGAGCTCCTTCTGCAGCCGGTCCTTGACGCCCTGGACGTCGGTGGCCGCGATCTGCGCCTCCAGCTTGGCCTCCGCGGCGGCCGACCACTCGCCGGGGTTGGCGATCAGGTACGTGTTGGCGCCATCGGTCGACACATCCTCGATCACGCGGCCGAGCCTGCGGTTCTGAACCGACACGCCGAGCTTGAGGTCGTCGATCACCTCGTACTCGACGCCGGCGACGATCTCGTCGAGGTACTGCGGCTGGATGCCGGGTGCGATCAAGACGCCGCTCGCGCCGATCAGCTTCTGGGGATTGGCCGGCGTGTTGGGATTGGCCAGGCAGCCCGCGCCGTCCCTGCCCCCGATCCGCATGTCGGGCGCGCCGCAGTCGCTCGGCGCGAAGTCCTGGACGTACTGGACCTCGCCGCCGAACGAGCGGTCGTTGATGTCCATCGGGATCGATTCGTAGAACCGGCCCCAGTGGACATAGATCTTCGACCGTCCCTCCTGGGTCCAGTCGTAGATCGCACCGATGCGCGGCGCCCACATGTTCTGGAGCGTCATCGCATTCTTGCCCAGCGCGCGCTGGGTGAGCGAGTCGGTGGTGTGCTGCAGGAACTCCGCGTAGCGCAGCCGCTGCTCCTCGTAGCGCACGCCGGCGTTGAGCGTGAGGTTGGGCAGGATCTGCCACGAGTCGCGCAGGTACGCCGCCCAGTTGAAGGTGCTGCCCGACAGCTGCGTGCCCGGATCGCCGGGGCGGCCACCCAGGTAATCGCACTGAAACGTCGCCGTGCTGTTGCCGGTCGCGCCCATCGCGAACGGATCCGGCGTGCTGCACGAGTTGTCGAACCGCGGATCCATGTTCTCGAGGGCCTGCTCCGACCCCACGCGGCCCTTGAGCTGGACCCACCGCGTGACGCGGATGATCTGCTGGCCCACGAAGTTCTGGATGAACGCGCCGCCCGAGTACAGCCGCGACTTGTCGGATCGGTTGGACTCGACATCGAGGCCGGCCTTGATCTCGTGGCTGCCGAGCAGCTTGACCCGCTCGGTGACCGCCGTGGCCGCGCTCAGGCGCTGCTCGGTGTCGCGCACGAGCGAGCCCGGCCCGCCGATGAAGTAGGACCGCGTGTTCATCGGGCAATTGGTGATGAGCGGGTATGGGTCATCCCCGGCATCGACGCAGCCGGCGTTCGTCTTGACGGTCTCGCCGCCGAACCCGGGGCCCCACTGGCCGAGGCTGCCGTAGCCGAGCGCCTGCAGCGGCTGATCCTCGAACGCCGCGTCGATCGCGCTGACCTCGCCGTGGACGCGGTGCCATCCGACCACGGCCTCGATCTCGGTCTTGTTGTCATTGAGCTTCGTGGTCCACTTGGCGGACAGGTCGCTGGTCAGCGACGAGCTCTGCGTGCCGCTGCTCGCGAGGCCGATGATCCCGGGCGCCCTGGCCGACGCCGGCAGGACCTGCGCTGCGAGCTGGACCTGGTCGCGAGAGGACGCCGCGTAGTTGATCTTGGTCAGGATGTTGTAGACCCGCGCGGTGTCGCTGCGGACCTCGCTGTCGAGCGTGTCGGTGATGAAGAACCCGGTCTCCGGATCGGTGTCGGGGGTCTTGTCACCAAACGAGCGGTCGCACGGCGAGAGCTTGCCGCTGGGTAACAGCTGTCGACAATCGCTCTGGCGCTTGGTCGTGCGCGTGATGTCGGTGCGCCCGAAGGACGGTGCGAAACCGACGAAGTACCACAGCTTGTCGCGGATGATCGGGCCGCCGAGCTCGAAGCCGACGTCGGCGAGGTAGGCCGTGTTGGCGACCGCATCGATCGACGAGGCATTGACCGGCGTCGTCTTGGCGGGTGCTGTGAGCAGCCCAGGCTGGAAGCTCCCGAAG
>DATIPJ010000997.1:0-13317 GCA_035472155.1 Kofleriaceae bacterium | reverse complement strand
GGCCAGCTGCTTGTCGAGGTCGGCGACCGAGCGGTACGAGCTGGCGCTGATCTCGAGGGCGCTCTCGATCGCATGGTTGATGTCGGCAGCGCGGGCGTCGCGCGTGCCGGGATGCGACAGCTCCTTCATCGCGCGCACGATCGCGGTGATGCGATGGATGCCGCCCTGGATCGCCTCGAGGGCGCCCGGCAGCTCGCGCTTCATGTACGGGATGTCGATCGGATCCTCGTCCACCGGATGGTCCTCGAGCCGGCCCACCAGCGCGAGCAGGTCCGCGGTCGAGTCGGTCACGAACTCGAGATGATCGCCCACGTACTGCAGCGGGTTATTGATCTCGTGTGCGATGCCCGCGGCGAGCTGGCCGACCGCCTCGAGCCGCTGTGACACCCGGATATCGGTCTCGACCCGGTCGCGCCACGCGAGCTGCAGCGCGAGCCGCTGGTTGGCGGCCTCGAGCTCGGCGGTGCGCGCCGACACCGCGGCCTCGAGCTCGACCAGGTGGGCGCGCGCCTGGCGCTGCAGCCGCCACTTGGTGGTGAGCGCGTGCGCGGCCTGGCCGATCTCGACGTGCGAGAACGGCTTCTTGACCACGAGGATCGCGTCGCTGTCTCCGAACCGCTCGCGGAGCTCGACGTAGGTCAGCTGCGAGCCGGTGCAGAACAGCGCCTGGGTGTCGGGCGCGATCTGCCACACCCGCTCGAGCGTCTCGAACCCGCCCCAGCCCGGCATCGAGATGTCGAGGATCACCAGCGCGAACTCGGCGCGCAGCGCCAGCGCAGTCTCGACCTCGATCAGCGCGCTCGGCCCGTCGTACGCCGAGCACACCTCGAACGCCGCCAGGAGCTTGACGACCGTGCGGTGGATCGCGTGATCGTCGTCGACGAACAGGACGCGGGGCGGCGCTCGGTGCGTCATGACCCCACGATCCGGAACTCGGCGAGCATGCCCGGCGGGAAGTTCTTGATCCGCGCGATGAAGCTCGCGGTGACCTCGTAGCCGCGGGCGACCAGCAGCGCGCCGGTCGAAAGCCGCGCGTCCTCGGCGAGGACCATGCCCACGCGCAGGTCGGCCGGGCGCACCGCGACGATCGCGGGGCTGTGCTCGTTGTACAACCGCTCGACCGCCTCGAGCACCTCGGCGTCGTAGAGCTCGGGCTTGCCGGCGAGCAAGCGGGCCGGCGAGGTCGTGCGATCGGTGCGGCCCGACTCGAGCGCCTCGATGTCGATCGCGACGCGCAAGAGGTGCGCGCCGAGCTCGATCAGCTGCGTCGCGGGATCGGCGGCCGGCTTGCGCCGGGGTGGCTTCACGTGGAGCGCGAGCATCGCGCGCACGCCCTCGAGCCGCGGGATGTTGGCGAGCAGCTGCTCGGTCATCGCCGGTGCGCGCTCGACCATGCGCTGCTCATCCTCGGTCAGCGCATGCTTGGCTTCGAGCTTCTCGCACAGCTCGTGCGGCAGCACGATGTATCCCAGCTGCGAGGCGAGCGCGGCGATCTCGAGCTGCCAGGAATCGAGGATGCCGAGCAGGCTGCCGAGCTGCAGCACGCGGGTCTTGATCTGGTTCGCGCGGCCGAACGCCGCCGGGCTGGTGATCGCGAGGATGTCGACCAGCATCTTGATGCTGCCGCGCAGGGTCTGCTCGAGCAGCACGCGCTCGGCGTTGATCAGCCGGTGCTGGGCGACCGCGCTGTCGATCGCGCTGCGCAGCGTATCGCGCGGACACGGCTTGGTCAGGAAGCGAAACAGCTGGCCGTGGTTGACCGCCTTGATCGCCGCGTCGAGGTCGGTCTGCCCGGTGAGCAGGATGCGCACCACGTCGGGCGCGATCTCGCGCGCACGAGCGAGGAACGTGGCGCCGTCCATCTTCGGCATGCGCATGTCCGACACCACCACCGCGAAGTCGCTCTGTGCACGCAGGTACTCCAGCCCATCCTCGCCGCTGGTCACCGTCACGACCTCGAACGCCCGGCGCAGATTCACCGCGAGCGCCTCGAGCACGGCCGGCTCGTCGTCCACGAACAAGAGGCGCGGCGGTGGTTCGCTGTGGACGAGGGCGGGCACGGTCATGCGGCCGGTTCCGTCGCTGCTTTCTTGGCGATCGCGAGCCAGGCCTCGACGCGGTGGGCGTGGCCGGCGCGCTCGAGCGATGCGATATCGAGCTTCATCTCGTTGCTGGCGCCGTGCACGATGGCGTCGGCGACGTGGACGATGCTGGCCAGCGCGCGGCACGCTTCGGGCGCGCTGCCGGGGTCGTGGTGATACTGCACCACGTCGACGATCGTCGACGGCAGGCCCCAGATCGCGAGCAGGCGCGCGCCGACATCGGCGTGGGTGACGCCGAACACCTCGAGCTCGACTTCGACCAGGCTCTCGCCGCGCTGCACGCGCTCGTTGAGCAGCCGGAAGTTGGCGCCCTGGGCGAGCGCGAGCACCACGCGGCCCACGTCGTGGAGCAGCGTCGACGCGAACGCCTCGTCGCGCTGAGCCGGCTCGGCGAACGCGCGCGCGAGCCACGCCGCGCGCATCGACTCCTGCTGCATCTCCTGCAGCGAGAATCCGCCGCTGTTCGCGCCCTCGGGGGACGAGAACACCGACGCGGTGAGCGCGATGTAGCGCAGCCGGTCGGTGCCGAGCAGCGCGACCGCCTGCTGGATCGACGTCGTCGACTGGCCGGTGCCGAAGTACGCCGAGTTGACCAGCTGCAAGAGCTTGGCCGACAGCCCGGGGTCGCGGGTCACGACCTTGGCGACATCGGAGACGCTGGTGGTCGGCGACTGCATGAGCCGCGACAGCTCGAAGAACAGGTCGGGCGGCGTCGGTAGCTTGTCGACGCCGCCGACGATCTTGCGGATCTTCGCGTCGCGATCGACGTTGACGCCGTCGAGGCTGCGCTCGATCGCGCCGCGCAGCGTGTTGGCGTCGCACGGCTTCGAGAGCAGCTGGTGCAGCGCGGGCAGGGCGCGCACGATCGCCTCGCGGTCGGCGTGGCCGGACAGCATGATCCGCACCGTCGCGGGGCACTCGTCCTTGATGAGGTTGAGCAGCATCGCGCCGTCCATCCCGGGCATCCGCATGTCCGACACCACGATGTCGAACGGCGCCTTGCGGATCTCGGCGAGCGCGATCTGGCCGCCGAGCGCGAACACCATCTCCCAGCGCTTGCGGTCCTTGTAGAGCAAATTCTGCAGCCCGGCGAGGATCGCGGGCTCGTCGTCGACAAACAGAATTCGCTTCTTGACGGTCGTCATGCCGCCTCCGCGGTGAGCAGTCTCGGCGCCACGCCTACCAAATCGGCCATTTTGCTCATCGGTTGACCTCGGTCGCCCTCAGCTCGCCAGCGCCGTCGGGATCGGGCCCGTCCCGTCCCGCCCGAGCACCGGGAGCTTGATCAGGAACGTGGTTCCTTGTCCGACACGGCTGGTGACCTCGATCTTGCCGGCGTGGCGATCCACCACCGCACGGGCGATCGCGAGACCCTGACCTGTGCCCTTGCCGATCTCCTTGGTCGTGTAGAACGGGTCGAAGATCTTGCCGAGCGCGTCGTCGGCGATGCCGCAGCCGTTGTCCTCGATCTCGATCTCGACCCGCATCGCGCGCGCCCGGGTGCGGATCGCGATCACGCCCTCGCGCTCGGCGGTGGCCTTGGCCTCGGCGATCGCGTGCGCCGAGTTGATCACCATGTTGAGGATCACCTGGTTGAGCTCGCCGATGTGACAGGTCACCAGCGGCAGGTCCTCGAGCTCGGTCTTGACCTCGGCGACGTACTTGTACTCGTTGCGCGCCACCGTCAGCGTGCTCAGGATCGCGCGGTTGAGATCGGCGGGCGCCTGCTCGCGGCGGTCGCGATACGCGAACTCCTTCATCGCGCTGACGATCGCGGACACCCGCTGCAGCCCCTGCAGCGCGCGCGAGATCGCGAGTGGAATCTGCTCGACGAGGTACACCACGTCGCGCTCGCTCTCGGTCTCGCGCAGCTGGCTGGCGACCTCGCCGACCGCCGGGCCGGCGCCGACGCGCTCGAGCTCGGCCAGCGCGCTGCGATAGGCCTCGATCACCGCGATCAGGTCCGCGGTCGCCGACTCGAGGAACGAGCAGCTGTCGCTGACGAACTGCACCGGGGTGTTGATCTCGTGCGCGATGCCGGAGGCGAGCTGGCCGACCGACTCCAGCTTCTGGGCCTGGCGCAGCTCGACCTCGATCTGCGAGCGCCGCCCCATCTCGCTCTCGAGCCGGCGGTTGGCGTCGCTGAGCTCCGCGGTGCGCTGGCCGACGCGCTGCTCGAGCTCGCGGTTGGTGCGCTCGAGCTCGTCCTCGACTGCCAGGAGGTTCTTGACCGTGTCGCGGAGCTGGCGCTCGATCGGGCCGGCGACCACGCGCGCAGCGACCGCGCCGAACAGCAGTGCGACCGAGCTCGCGATCGCCGCGGTCCGGACGACGGCTCCGGAGAACCAGCTCGTCAGCGAGGCGACCACCGCCACCACCACCAGTGCAGCGACCCCGATCCACGTCGTGGGTGCCGAGACCAGAAAACGCGATCGGCCCGCAGTGGGCGCCATGACGACTGAGTCGACCGCTCCTCGAGAACCTCGAGTGTGCGCGCACCGCCGGCTCCGCTGCCAAGTGGTTGATTGATCGAGCGATTGGTGATTTGTGATACGCTCGTGCGGTGATCGCGGTGGGAGCTGTACTCGCGGGTAAGTTCCGCGTTGACCGGGTCATCGGCCAAGGCGGGATGGGCGTGGTCGTTGCGGCTACACACCTGCACCTGCAGCAGCCGGTTGCACTCAAGTTTCTCTTACCCGACCTTGTGCATAGCCCCCAGATCGTCGAGCGCTTCGTCCGCGAGGCCCGCGCTTCGGCGCAGCTGCGCGGCGAGCACGTCTGCCGGGTCTCCGACGTCGGCGCGTTCGACCATGGCGCGCCCTACATCGTGATGGAGCTGCTCGAGGGCAGCGACCTTGCCTCGCTGCTCGCGAGCCACGGCCCCTTGCCGGTGCCGCTGGCGGCCGACTATGTGCTGCAAGCCTGCGTCGGGATCGCCGAGGCCCACGCGGGGGGCATCGTGCATCGCGACCTCAAGCCCGCAAATCTATTTCTGACCCGGCGGCCCGATGGCTCGCCGCTGATCAAGGTCCTCGATTTCGGCATCGCGAAGGCGACGGGCGATCGCAACTTCAGCCTCACGCAGACCAGCGCTGTCCTCGGCTCCCCCGGCTACATGTCGCCCGAGCAGCTGCGCTCGACCCGCGACGTCGACGTGCGCAGCGACATCTGGTCGCTCGGCGTGATCCTCTACGAGCTGGTCTCGGGTCGCCCGCCATTCACCGGCGAGAGCATCACCGAGCTGGCGCTGCACATCGCCATGGATCCGACGCCGCCGCTGGTCGGGCGCATGCCGCACGGCTTCGATCAGGTCGTCCATCGCTGCCTCGAGAAGGATGCGGCGCAGCGCTACCCCGATCTCGCGAACCTCGCGCACGCGCTGGCAGCGTACGGCGGCGCGGGCAGCTGGGACATGGCCAGCGCCGTGTCGCGGCTGCTCAACGTTGCGCCGCCGCAATCGGCATCGTCGAGCCATGCGGCGTACGCCGCCGCGACGGTGCGCGCGCCGATCACGCCGCCGTTCGCGCAGCCGCAAGGGCAATCGCTCGGCCAGCCGCGCGCGCCGCACACCACGCCACCGACCACGATGGGCGGCGCGGCGAGCTCGATGGTGATGCCGCCGGCGCGGCGCGGCGCCCGCTGGGGCGTCGTCGTCGGGGCTGCGCTCGCTGCGATCGCCGGCATCGTGGTCACCGCGATCGCGATGCGCGGCGGCACCGCCCCGAGCCCGAGCGCGACCGAGGCGGTCGCCAAGCCAGTGCCTGCCGCTCTCGACGCAGGCGCACCGGAGGCGGTGCCCGCGGCCGATCCGCCGCCGAAGGCGACGATCGATGCGGCCGTCCCGCCGCCCACGCCGACGCCACCACCGCCGCCCGCGCCGCCCGCGCCGATCGACGCCGGCGTCCCCGATGCACCCAGACCGTCGAGGCCGCGGCCGTCGAAGCCAAAGCCGGCCGACGCCAAGGACGACATCGGCGAGAGTCGCTTCTGACCTAGTCAGAACCGCTGCGCGGTCGCGCTCAGTGATGATGCGGTGAGCGCGCCCGGGGCGCGGCCGCGAGCTCGGCGAGCTGCTCGCGCTGGAGCCAGGTCGGCTGCTCGTAGACATCGTCGATCAGTGTCTCGAGCGCGGGCGGTGCGACCGCTTCCTGGCGCGCGATCACATCGCGGACCTCGGTCTCGATCTGCTGCGAGATCGCCTCGCGCTCGCCGGTCGCGAGCCAGCCGTGCCGACCCATGAACACCTCGAGCCGCCGGATCGGATCGCGGTCGTGCTTCCAGACCTCGGTGACCGTCTCGTCGCGATAGCGCGATGGATCATCCGAGGACGAGTGCGCGCTCACGCGGTAGGTGAGCAGCTCGATGAACGTGGGGCCGTCGCCGCGCCGCGCCTTGTCGGCCGCGTGCTTGACCACGCGATACACCGCGAGCGCATCGTTGCCATCGGCGCGCAGCCCCTCGACGCCGTAACCCGCGCCCTTGCACGCGATCGACTCGGCCGCGGTCTGGATGTGCCCGGGGGTCGAGATCGCCCACTGGTTGTTCTGGCAGATCAGCACGCACGGCGCGCGCGTCACGCCGGCGAAGTTGAGCGCGACGTGAAAGTCGCCCTCGCTGGTGCCTCCGTCGCCCATGTAGCCGAAGCACACCTTGCCGCGATCGCCCGAGATCTTCATCGCCATCGCGATGCCGACGGCATGCGGGATCTGCGTCGACACGCACGACGACATCACGACGTAGTTGCGCTCGCGGTCGCACGGATGGCACGGCAGCTGGCGGCCCTTCGATGGATCCTCGGCGTTGCCGAAGATCTGCGCGATGTACGAGTCGAGCGTCATGCCGCGGAACAGGCCGACGCCCGCCTCGCGCAGCGCGGGCACGATCCAGTCCTGCGGCTCGCTCACCGCGGCCGAGCCGACCACCGCGGCCTCCTGCCCGGTGACCTCGCCGTAGAAGCCGATGCGGCCCTGGCGCTGCAGCGCCATCATGCGCGCGTCGGTGATCCGGATCCGCACCATGCCGATGAACAGCTTGCGCGCCAGGGATCGATCGAGCCAGTCGAGCGCAGCCTCGTCGACCGGCGTGCCGTCCTCGCGCAGCAGCTGGTACAGACCGCGCGCCTTGGCCTGGTCGTCCCCGTCGAAGTAGCGATCGACCGCGGGCGAGACAGAGTCAGCTGGAGCTACTTGAGCCATGATGTCCAAATGTAACGCTAGACCATTTCCATGAACATCGTGGTCGGGTCCTCCAGCAGCGATTTGACGTCCTGAATGAACATCGCGCCGTCCCACCCGTCGGCGAGTCGGTGGTCGACCGAGATCGAGAGGTTCATGAGGTGGCGCGCCACGATCTGGCCGTTGCGCACGGCAGGGCGCTCCTCGATCTTGTGCACGCCGACGATCGCGACCTCGGGCAGGTTGATGATCGGCGTCGCGAGCACGCCGCCGAGCTTGCCCAGCGAGGTGATCGTGAACGTCGAGCCCGTGAGCTCATCGCGCGTCGCCGTGCCCGCGCGCACAGCCTCGGCGAGCCGCTCGATCTCGCGCGATAGATCGAAGATCGAGCGCCGGTCTGCGTGGCGCACCACCGTGACCACCAGCCCCTGCGGCCCCTGGGTCGCGATGCCGATGTGGTAGTACTTCTTGCGGACGATCTCCTGCGTCGTCTCGTCGAGGCTGGCGTTGAGCTGCGGCCATTTCTTGAGGCCCGAGACGACCGACTTCACGATGAACGGCAGGTAGGTCAGCTTCACGCCGCGCTCACTCGCGCGCTCCCGGGCTCGCTCGCGCACGGCGACGAGCTCGGTCATGTCGATCTCTTCCACGTACGTGAAGTGCGCCGCGGTGTGCTTCGACCGCGACATCGACTCGGCGATCCGCTTGCGCATGCCGCGCAGCGGGATCCGCTCCTCTTCATCCGGCCCGGCCTTGGCGATCGCGATCGGAGTGTACGCCTGCCGGACGGCCGGTCCGCCGTTGCCGTTCGACACCGCGTACGCGGCGGTCGGGGCCTCGGCGGCTCCGCGGAAGCCGCGGACGTCTTCGGTCGTCACTCGGCCGTGCTTGCCGGTCGGCGGAACCTTTCCGATCTCGATGCCGAGCTGACGCGCGAGCCGCCGCGTCGCTGGAGTCGCGAGCACGCGCTGGCGGGTCGCCGTCGCATCGACGACCTGGATCGCGCCGCCGGCGCTCACCGGCGCTGGCGCCGCGGCGCCGGCCTGCACCTGTGCCGGCTGGCCACCCGTCGGGCGCGCTGGCCGAGCCGCAGGTTGCGCGGGTGGTGCGGCGGGCTCGGCCTTGACCGGCGTAGGCGCCGCGCTGGCGGTGGCGCCGTCCTCCTCGATCACCACGAGCACCTTGCCGACCGGGCAGATGTCGCCTTCCTTGAAGTTGATCTTGGCGATCGTCCCGGCGCGCGGCGATGGCAGCTCAACCGTCGCCTTGTCGGTCATCACCTCGACGAGCGGCTGGTCGAGCTTGACCCTGTCGCCCTCCTTGACCTTCCAGGAGACGACCTCGCCCTCGACGACGCCCTCGCCGATGTCCGGCATGAAGAAGTTGAAGGCCATATCACCACTCCAGTGTCTGGCGGATCGCGCCCACGACGCGATCGGCGTTGGGCAGGTACTCGTGCTCGAGGCTGTACGGGAACGGCGTGTCGAGCCCGGTGACCCGGAGGATCGGCGCCTCGAGATACTCCATCGCGCGCTCCTGGATCGATGCGATCAGCTCGGCGCCGAACCCGCACGTGCGCGGCGCCTCGTGCACGATCACGACGCGCCCGGTCTTCCGCGCGCTCGCGAGCAGCGCGTCGATATCGAACGGCAAGAGCGTGCGCAGGTCGATGACCTCGACCGAGATGCCGGCCTGCTCGGCCTGCCGCGCGGCCTCCTCGGCGATCGACACCATGCCGCTCCACGCGATCAGCGTGACCTGCGTTCCCTCGCGCACCACCGCCGCCTTGCCGAGCTCGAGCGTGTACTCGCCCTCGGGCACGTCGCCCTTGCTCGCGCGGTAGATCCGCTTGGGCTCCATGAACAGCACCGGGTCGTTCTGCCGCATGCTCGCCAGGAGCAGCCCCTTGGCATCGTACGGATTGCTCGGCGTGACGACCTTGAGCCCGGGAGTGTGAATGAACAGCGCCTCGGGTGACTGCGAGTGATAGTGGCCGCCGCGGATACCGCCGCCGACCGGCGTGCGGATCACCACCGGGCAGGTGTACTGACCGCCCGAGCGATAGCGGAACTTCGCCAGCTCGTTCACGATCTGATCGAACGCCGGAAAGATGAAGTCGCCGAACTGGATCTCGGGCACCGGCCTGAGGCCGTAGAGCGCCATGCCGATCGCGGTGCCGATGATCCCGGCCTCGGCGAGCGGCGTGTCGATCACGCGATCGGCGCCGAATTCGTCGTACAGCCCGCTGGTGGCGCGGAACACCCCGCCGAACTTGCCGATGTCTTCGCCGAGCACGACCACGCGCGGGTCGATGCGCATCTGCGTCTGCAGCGCGCTGCGCACGGCTTCAATGATGTTCATCGTGGGCATGTGCTACCGGGAATGCGCGTCGGAGCCGTCACCATGGCTGGTGCCAGGAGGTCGAGCGGGTTCGGTTTACGTGCGCGACGGTGACGTGTCAAGCGAACCGGTCCTCCTAGAGTTGCGTTGACGCAGCGCGTGCGTGGATAGTTCACCCGTGATCTGGTTCCTGCTCGTGCTCCTCACTGTGATCGGCGGCGCCGCGGCGGTTGGCATCGCGGTGAACGAGCGCCGCAAATCGCTGCCGGGGAGCGGCGCGGCGGGCGCGCTGCCACCGGGCGACAAGCTCGTCGAGCGCGGGGTCGGCGATCTGCGCGTCGACGATGTGCTCACGATCGACGGCAAGGACTTCCTGGTCGAGGGCATGATCAACTACGACGAGGACGGCCATCGCTGGACGTGCGCGCGCGTGGTCGACGGCACCGACGTGCAGTGGCTGCTGGTCGGCATCGAGCGCGTGGGCGGCAGCTCGACGCGGCTGCTCGCCCAGGACGACTCGATGCAGATCGCGGGTTATCCGCCCGAGGTGCTCGTGATCGGAGAGGTGCGCTACGCGCTCGACAAGCGCGGCGCCGCGACCTGCGCGCTGCACGGCGATCTCGGACCGCTCGGCGCGCTCAAGAAGGATCGCCCCGACGGCCACGTCGAGCGCGCGCGCTGGTGGCTGTACTCGGCGCCGGGCGACGACACGCTGCTGCTCGAGCAGTGGGGCTCCGACTACCGCCTGCTGCGCGGCAAGAAGGTCCTCGAGGGCACCCTCGAGCTCATCCCGGGCAGCTGACGATCGCTACCGAGGCAGGTCGAACGTGAACGCCGTGCCGACGCCGAGCGTCGACGTCGCGATCAGGCTGCCGCCGTAGCTCTCGACGATGCTCCGCGCCACCGGCAGCCCGAGCCCGGTGCCCTTGTCCTCGGGCTTGGTCGTGAAGAACGGCTGGAAGATCTTCGACAGGTGCTCGGGCTCGATGCCGCTGCCGGTGTCGCGCACCTCGCACACCACGCGCTTGCCGTCGGCGCTCGGGTGCACGTCGACCGTGATCGAGCCTTCGTTGGCGCCGATCGCATCGACCGCATTCACCACGAGGTTGACCAGGATCTGCTCGATGCGCGTGCGGTTCACCGTGACGATCAGCGGCTCGGCTCCGACCTCGGCCACCACCGACAGCCGGCGCAGCTTGCCCGCGCCGCGCAGCATCGCGATCACGTCGAGCACCACCGCGTTGAGATCGATCGGCCCCACGTGATCCGGCCCGGGCCGCGCGAGCTGCATCAGCCGCTTGCCGTGCTCGGTGATGTGCTCGGCGACGCGCTCGAGATCCGGCAGCAGCGTGCGCGTCAGCTGCGTGACGTCCTCGTGCGCGCTCAGCGCGGCGAGCAGCTCGTCGACCGCGGCGACCTGGATCTGCGCGATGTTGCGCAGCTCGTGACCGACGCCGCCGGCGAGCGTGCCCAGCGTCGCGCGCCGCTCGGCGAGCAGCAGCGACTTGCGCGTCTCCTCGAGCTGCTCCTCGATCGACGCCTTCGCCGCGCGCAGCTCGTCCTCGGCCTTGCGCCGCCCCGCGATCTCGGTCTCCTTCGCAGTCAGCAGCTCGCGGATCTCACGGATGTCGCGGGCGACCAGCACGATCCCCTGTAGGGCGCCGTCCGACATCACCGGCGAGCCCGTCACCGACACCGGAATCGGCTTGCCGGTCTTGGCCACCAGCCACGATTCCTCCCGGCGCAAGACAGAGCCGTCTTCGATCCGCCGCCGCACCACGGTGCGCAGCCCCGAGGTCTCGTCGACCAGCAGGCGCGCGATCGGCTGACCCCGAAGCTCCTCGACAGAGTAGCCGGTCAATCGTGCAGCTGCCGTGTTGGTCAACGTTACCAAGCCTTCGACGTCGACGACCAGCACAGCATCAACCATCGCCTCGATGACGTTCTCGAACACCTGCCCGCAAACACTATCACGCCACTCACGCCGGGGCGCACCGCCGCGCGCCGCCGGCGCGCCGGACCGCGGTAGACTGAGTCGTGGCTCGCTGCCCGACGTGTCATCGCCGCCTGCAAGGCGGTCGGGCATGCCCGACACACGGCGGCTCGCCGGCGCCCGACGTCCGCCACGAGAGCGGCGCAGTCCCTGCGTGGTCGTCGCCCGTCAGTGAATGTATTGGAAGCGGCGGCTTCGCCGCGGTCTGGGCCATCCCCGGCGGCGTGCTGAAGGTCGCGCACGCCGACCACGAGCTGGCGCGGGCGCGGATGGCGCGCGAGGCCGAGGCCCTCGCCGCGATCGGTACACCCGCGGTGCCGCGCTTCGACGGTTGCGGCGTGCTCGACGACGGCCGCGCGTGGATCGCGATGGAGCGCATCGCCGGCACCGCCCTCGGCGATCTCCTGATCTCGCCGATCCGGCTCGATGCCGCGCTGGCGATGGCGGGCGGCATCCTCGACGCGCTCGCAGCGATCCATGCCGCTGGCTTCGTCCACCGCGACCTCAAGCCCGACAATATCGTCCGGCGGCCAGACAACTCGATCGTCATCCTCGACCTGGGCCTGGCCCGCAAGCTGCCCACCGATCCCGACGATCCGACCCGCGCGGGCGTGCAGGTCGGCTCGCTCGAGTACATCCCGCCCGAGCAGCTCATCGACGCCGCCTCGGTCGACCCGCGCGCCGACATCTATGCATTCGGCTGCGTGCTCTACGAGCTGTGCGCCGGGCGGCCGCCGTTCCTGGGTGACGCCTCCGCCCTCGAGCGCGCACACGCCGCGCTGCGTCCGCCGCCGCTCAGCGCCCTGGCGCCCGTGCCCACCGCCGTCGAGGCCGTCTGCCACGAGTGCCTCGCCAAGCTCCCGTCGCGCCGGCCGGCCACCGTCGCCGACGTCCGCGAGCGCCTCATCGCCGCGCGCGAGCCGCCGTCGCGCACGCGCCACTCGGTCTCCATGGTCAGCGAGGGCCGCCAGCCGGTTGTCCTCGTCTGGGCCGAGCTGCCGCGCGTCGACCGCGCCCTGCTGGCCGCGCTCGCGGCGCACAAGACCACCCTCATCTCGCAGCGAGGCCGCCGCGTCCTGGGCGCCGTCATCGGCGCGGAGCACGCCGACCCCGCGAGCACCGCGATCGCCGCCGCGCGCGAGCTCGCCGCCGCCGGGTCGCGTGTCGCCCTCCATCTCGACATGCTCCACGTCACGCCCAAGCTCGCGGGCGCCGCCATCGACCGCCCGCAGGACTGGCTCCCCGAGGGCGCGTGGACCGGCGTCGTGCTCACCAGGGCCCTCGCCACCGTCACCCAGGCGCCGGTCCGCCCGAGCGACCTCGGCCCGGGCTTCATGCAGCTGGGCGACCCGGGCGCGACCACCGAGCTGTACGGCCGCGACGCCACGCTCTCCGATCTCACCGCCGACGCCGCCGCTGCCCTCGCCGGCGGCGGCCCGGGCTTCGCCCTCCTGGTCGGCGACCACGGCATCGGCAAGACCGCGCTCGTCACCGCGCTCGTGCCGCGCCTCGAGGAGCTCGGGGCGCGCGTGCACGCGGGCGCCATCCCGCCGCCGGGCGGCGGCCGCCCGGGCCACAGCGCCCTCGCGGGCGTCATCGGCACCCCCGAAGGCCCGATCGTCCGCGCCGTCGGTGACGCGCTTCGCGCCGCGGCCCGAAGCCAGCCCCTCGCGATCATCCTCGACGACACCCAGCTCGCCGACCACGA
>DATIPJ010000996.1:0-9410 GCA_035472155.1 Kofleriaceae bacterium | reverse complement strand
CGTCTCAACGAGGGCGCCATTGTTTCGCGTCTTAACCTGTAACGAGCTCCCATGCGTACGCCGCAGTGATGATCGATCGCGGCAGCTGCCGGCGGACCACAGGGCACGCCATCGGTCACGGTCACAGTCGCGGCAAGGGAGCGAGAGGTACTCGAGCCGCTCGCGCGAGCGAAGGCGGCGCCGCAGCGGTTGGTGGAGCGGTGTCGCATCATTCTGCTGTCAGCAGAGGGACGCACAAACGAGGCCCAAGCGGACGAGTTGGGCATCGATCGCCAGCGGGTACGGCGCTGGCGCCATCGGTGGGCCAAGGCGCGACCTGCGCTGGCCGCGGCTGAGAAGCGAGAAGCGTCAGACAAGGATCTCGAGAAGCTCATCATCGGGATCCTCATGGACGATGACCGGTGCGGCGCACCGCCAAAGTTTGCGCCGGAGCAGATAGCGGCGATCATTGCGTTGGCCTGCGAGCACCCGTCGCAAAGTGGGGTCCCTGTATCGCACTGGACCCCACCGGAACTTGCGCGCGAGGCCATCAAGCGCGGCATCGTCGAGAGCATCTCGCCACGGCAGGTCGACCGTTTTTTAGCGAGGCGGACCTGCGACCGCACAAGAGCCAGTATTGGCTGACCTCGCAGGACAAACGCGAAGCTCCCGACCAGTACCAGGCCGATGTCGAGAACATCTGCGACACCTACCGGGATGCTCCACGACTCGCGGCAATGGGCACGCACGTGATGAGCACCGACGAGAAGACCGGCATGCAAGCGCTGGAGCGGCTGCATGCAACCAAGCCGGTGCGGCCCGGCCTCATTGAACGCGTCGAGTTCGAGTACGTCCGGCACGGAACCTTGTCGCTGATCGCAAACTTCGATGTCGCAACCGGCAAGGTGGTCAGCCCGTCGATCGGACCGACCCGAACGGAAGCTGATTTCGTCGCCCATATCGACCAGACCATCGAGACCGATCCTGAAGCAGGCTGGATCTTCGTCACCGATCGCTCGACACGCACCGTGCCGCGACGCTCGTCGAGCTCGTTGCTCGTCGGTGCGGTATCCAGGATGACCTCGGCACCAAGGGCGAGGCCGGCATCCTCAAATCGAAGCAGACTCGCCGGCAGTTTCTGGAGGACCCGACCCACAGGATTCGCTTCGTCTACACGCCTCGCCATTGCTCGTGGTTGAACCAGGTCGAAATCTGGTTCTCCATCCTGGCGCGGCGTCTGCTGAAGCGCGCCAGCTTCACCTCGCTCGAGAACCTGCGCTCCCGCACGGCGGCGTTTATCGAGTACTTCAACGACGTGCTCGCCAAACCATTCCGATGGACCTACACGGGTAGGCCGCTTCGAGCATGACCGGATCGGGATCTCAGCCGAGCACATCCAGGGCGCAGGGCGCAGGTAGGGACCAGGACTTCGGATAGGGTGAAGTAGGGACCGGACTTCGGATGCAGGAATGGCTGTAGTGGAGAGCCATTGGAGCGACGCGAGCCCGCGCCGTCGCTGTCCGGGTTCTGGCCGGATCTCGGACAATTGTCCGGATCTCGGACAGAACCCGGACAGCCACAGCGCGGGTATCCGCCGCCCGCGCCGAACGCGCGCCCTGGAACGGAGCTTGCTCGTCGATCGTCCATGCTCATGACCGAGGTCCCCTCGAATCCGCTGCCGGAGCCACTCGCCCCTGCTGACCTCTGCCCCGACGGCGCCGATCGGCCGCGCGAGCGGCTGTGGCGCAGCGGCACGCAATCGCTCGGCGATGCCGAGCTGCTCGCGATCCTGCTCGGTACCGGCGTGCGCGATCGGCCGGTGCTTGCCGTCGCCGCCGATCTGGTACAGCGCGTTGGCGGGGTCGGCGCGCTTTCGCGCGCATCGCCGCACGAGCTCGGCCAGGTCATGGGCATCGGCGCTGCGCGCGCCGCCCGCATCGCCGCTGCCTTCGAGCTCGGCCGCCGCGCCGTCGAGCTCGTCCACCACCGCAAGCTGCTCGGCCGCGCCGAAGACGTCTACCGCTGCGTCGCGCCGCGCCTCGCGGGCCTCTCGCAGGAGGTCTTCATGGTCATCGGCGTCGACATCCGCAACGGCCTCCTCGACGTGGCCGAGGTGGCGCGCGGCAGCGTCGCGCACGTCGAGGTCCATCCGCGCGAGGTGTTTCGCCCGCTGATCCGCATGGCGGCCGCCGGAGGCATCCTGGTGCACAACCACCCGACCGGCGACGCAACGCCGAGCCACCACGACGTCGAGCTCACCCTGCGCATGCGCGACATCGGCCGGCTCCTCGGGCTCCCGATCATCGACCACGTCGTGATCGGCGATCGCTCCTTCCGCTCGATCGCCGAGTACCTCGGCACCGACTTCTGACCGATTCTGATCGATCAGCGGCGGCGAGGGGCGAGGTCGTAGGCGGCGAACTGCTCGGCGGTGAGGTTGCCGCCGCAGAGGACGGTGGCGACGTCGCGGCCGGCGAAGTCGCCGGGGCGGGCGAGGATCGCGGCGAGGCCGGCCACGCCGGCGGGCTCGGTGACCAGACCGGCGTGGGTGTGGACGAGGCGCATAGCCTCGATGAGGAAGGCGTCGTCGACCTCGAGGACGTCGTCGACGTGGGCGCGCATGTCGTCGAGCGAGGTCGCGATCGGCATGCGGACGGCGATGCCGTCGGCGATGGTGGAGACCGGGGCGGGCTCGGGGCGCGTGCCCGGGCCGCGCCGCCAGGCGTGGGCCATCGCGGGGGCGCCGCTGCTGCACACGCCGAGGACGCGGGTGGCGGGCGAGACGGCCTTGGCCCAGCGCGCGATGCCGTTGAGGAGCGAGCCGTCGCCGAGCGGGATGACCAGGTCGTCGAAGGTGGCACTCCGGGCGAACAGCTCGAGGGCGATCGTGCCGGCGCCCTCGGAGAGGGCGGGGTCGAGGCCGTCCTCGAGGAAGTGCGCGCCGTGCTCGGCGGCGTAGGCGCGGGCGACGGCCTTGGCGGCCTCGAGGTCGTCGCCGGCAAGCCGGACGTCGGCGCCGAGGGCGCGCATGCGGTCGATCTTGAGCGGGCTGGCGTTGTGGGCGGCGAACACGGTGACCGGCAGGCCGCGCTTGCGACCGGCGTAGGCGACGCCCTGGCCGAAGTTGCCGGCGCTTGCGCACACGATGGCGGTGACTTCGCCGCGCTCGACGAGCTTGCGAATCGCGAAGTCGGTGCCGCGGCCCTTGAACGAGCGGATCGGATTGATGGTCTCGACCTTGAGGGTCAGGTTGCAGCCGACCGCGGCGGCGAGCGGCTCGCAGATGAGCTGCGGCGAGCCGAGGAAGACCGGATCGATCGACCGCGCGGCTTCGGAAATGCGATCGAGCGACAAGCGATGTGGCGGGCGGCTCGGTGGCACGAGCTCGCCGCGCTCGCCGATCGGGCGGAACGGGTCGCTGCCAACGGCGCGATCGACCATGAGCACGCCGTCGAGGTGGTCGATCTCGTGCTGGAGGAGCTCGGCCAGATCCGGCGGCAGCTCGCGCCAGGTGCGGCGGCGCAGCGTCTCGTCGTGAAACGTGAGCGAGATCGAGCGATGGCGGCGCACGCGGACCAGCCGGTCGGGGACGCTGAAGCAATCGTCCCACAGCTCGAACGTCTCGTCGCTGCGCCAGGTGATCTCAGGATTGATGATCGCGAACGGCCCGGCGCCGAGGTGGGCGACGATGATGCGCTTGGCGATGCCGAGCTGCGGCGCGGCGATCGCGCGCCCGAAGCCGAGCCGATCCCGCGCGCCGCCCAGCGCACCGGCGAGCTTCACCAGATCTCGCCCGTCGACCTGCGTGACCTCGCTGCACACCGCGCGCAGCCGCGGATCGCCCAGCACCAGAATTTCGCGGGGACCGATGGAGGTCATCGGCGACTACTATAGGTCCGCGCGCGCGCCGGCACAGCCGCGGTTGACCGAGGCGCACCTGTTGCGTGGGCGCGCGGATGCGGGTGTGCGGGTCAGGGGTGCCGTACAGGGCCTTCGTCGGATCCTGGGCCGGGCGCCGGCGGCGGGCGCGGGACTGGGGCCGGGACGGGCTCGCGATCGTGGTCGCGCAGGCGCTGCTCGAGCTCGGCGAGCCGGCGGCGGGCGTCGTCGCGCTCTTTCTCGACGCTGGCGCGCGCGGCGATCGCGGCGTCGCGCTCCTTCTCGGCGGCGAGCTGCGCGGTGCGCGCGGCGTCGCGCTCTTTCTCGGCGGACGCGGCGGTCGCGCGCGCGGCCTCGCGATCGGCCTCGGCGGCCACGGCGCTGGCGCGCGCGGCATCGCGCTCCTTGTCGGCGACCTCGCGCGCGTTGTGGGCCGTGTCGCGGTCGCGCTCGGCGACGACCTGCGCGGCGCGCGCCTGCTGCTCGGCGCTCTGCGCCGCGTCGCGCGCGCGGGTGGCTTCGTCGCGGTCCCTCTGCGCCTCGGTGAAGCGCTTGAAGGCGTCCTCGGCGTCGTCCTTGGCGTGCACCGCCGCCTGCTCGAACTCGCGGCGCTTGTCCTCGGCCGCCTTGCGCTTGCGCTCGGCGTCGCGCCGCATCGCGTCGGCGTCCTTGCTCTCCTTCTTGGCCTGGTCGGCGAGCGCCTCGGCGGCCTCGGCCTCGCGGTTGGCCTGGTCGGCCTCGCGGCCCTTCTCGGCGGCGTCGGCGCGCGCGACGGACGCGGCCGCTCGCAGCTCGGCCTCCTGCTGCGCGCGGCGCGACAGCTGCGCCCACGCGAAGCCGCCGCCGATCGCGAACAGCACGAGCGACACGGCGGCGACGGTGAGCGCCCGGTGGCGGCGCGCCCAGCGCGCGAGCCGGCCGGTCGCCGAGTAGCGGTGCGAGAACACCAGGTCGCCGGTCAGGTACTGCTTGAGCGCGCGGACCAGCTCGTCGGCGGTGAACCGGTCGGCGGGCGAGCCCGCCATCGCGCGCGCGATGATGCCCGATAGCTCGGGATCGCGCGGCATCGCCGGCGGCGCCTGCGCGCCCGACTTGAGCCAGCCGAGGAATGCCGCGAGCTGCTTGGTCCGCGCGTCGGGCGCGTTGACGATCCGCCACTCGAACGGCGTCTTGCCCGAGACCACCTCGTACAGCGTGATGCCGAAGCTGTAGACGTCGAAGCTCGGATCGGCCCTCTGGCCCTGGGTCTGCTCGTACGGCAGATACGGCGGCGTACCGGCGCTGATCGTGACCCCCGAGCCGGCGGGCGCATCGCCCGGGCGCAGCGACGGATCGGTCGTCCCGCCCGGCGCATCGAGGTCGCGCGCGATGCCCCAGTCGATCAGCGTGGCCTCGCCGCGCTTGCCGAGCAGGATGTTGTTGGGCGTGCAGTCGCGGTGGACGACGCGGCGCTCGTGCGCGTAGGCCAGCGCCTCGGCGATCGAGACCAGGCTCGCGAGGAGCTCGAGGCGCTCGCGCGTGCGCGGCTTGCCATCGCCGGCCTCGGCCTCGGCGATCTCGTCGAGCCGATCGCGCAGCGCCACGCCGTCGACCTTCTCGAGCACGCAGAACGGCCAGCCGACCGAGGCCTTGCCGAGCTCGTAGATCGTCACGATCGACGGATGCTGCAGCTTGGCCAGGATGCGCGCCTCGGCGGTCACCCGGCGCTGGAACATCTCGGCCATCCCGACGGGAAGCTCCTCGCCCTCGCGCGGCGCCTTGAGGATCACGGAGCGGCCGAGCCGGCGGTCCTCTCCGGAGAAGATCAGCGCCATGCCGCCGCGCGCCACCGGGTCCGCCGGCCAGCGAAACGCGTTCTCGCTGACCAGGCCCTTGGGCAGATCGAGCGGGATCGGCTCGCTGGCCTCGATCGCATCGTCGGCGGCGACCACCGACCGGCAGATCGAGCAGCTGGCGAGGTGCTCGTGGACGTCCGGGTGCGACGTGTTCTTGAGCTCGGCGAGGGTTGGATGCCGCTCACCAACGAGCGACATCTCCGTCGGATCGGTCTCCATGCCGCGAGCTTACCTGCGGCGGGCCAGATCGCCGCTTTTTCGTCAGTGGTCGCAGTCGGGGCCGTGCACGTGGCCCTCGTGCTCGTGCTCGTCGTCTTCGTCCGGCGCCTCGGGCAGCGGCGTGCCCTGCTGCGAAAGCTTCTCGACCTCGGTGATCTGCGCCTTGCCGACCAGGAACGAGAGGACCTTGTCCTGGCGCAGCGAGTACTGGACGCTATCGAGCCGGTTGTCGCGCTGCCACTCGGCGCGCAGCTTGGCCGGCGGCATGTTGCGCGCCTTGGCCGTGGCCTCGATGTGCTTGGTCAGCTCGTCGGCCGAGACCGCCAGGTCTTCCTTGTCGGCGATCGCCTCGAGCAGCAGCTGCCCGCGCACCTCGTCGGCGCCCGTCGGACGCATCTTCTCGCGCAGCTCGTCGGAGAGGCCCGGGTTGCCGCGCTCGGGCTTCATGCCCAGCATCTGGCGCAGCCGCGCGTACTGCAGCTCGACCGCGCGCTCGACCAGCGACGACGCCACCGGGATCTGGTTGCGCTTGATGAGCTCGCGCAGCGCTCCCTCGCGCGCCTCGCGCTCGATCACCTCGCGCTCGCGCTCCTCGAGCTCGCCGCGAAGCACTGCGCGCAGCCCGTCGAGCGTCTCGGCCTTGCCGGTGTCCTTGGCGAACTCGTCGTCGAGCTCGGGCACCTCCTTGGCGCGGACCTCGAGGATCGTCAGCGTCAGATCGGCCTTGCGGCCGCGCAGCGACTCGTCCTTGTGATCGTCGGGGATCTGGAGCTCGACCTTGTGCTCCTTGGTCGCGATCGGCACGCCGAGCAGCGCCTGGCGCATGCCGGGGAGCGGCTCTCGCTCCTCGTCGTCGAGATCGACCGCGAACTGCGGCTGGTTGATCTGATGCTCGCCGATCGTGCCCGTGACGCTCAGGCCCACGATGTCGCCCGCCGCCGTGACGTCGCGGCCCTCGACCGGCCGCAGCTCGGTGTGCTCGCGGCGCAGCTGCGCGATCGCCTCGTCGACCGCGCTCTCCGGCACGTCGAGCCGGCGCCGCTCGATCGCCAGCCCGGTGTACTCCTGCGGCACGACCTCACCGCGGATCTCGATGATCGCCGCGAACGTGAACGGCTGGCCCTTCTTGATCGGCGCCGCTTCCTCGACGCGCGGCTCGGCCACCGGCGCCAGCTTGTGCTGCTCGGACGCGCGGAAGAACGACTCCCGCACCAGCTGCGTCGCGACCTCGGCGTTGATCCGCGGGCCGTAGACTTGCTCGAGCACCGGGCGCGGCACCTTGCCCTTGCGGAAGCCCTTGAGCGCGACGCCCTTGCCGAGCTCGCGGTACGCATCGCCGAGCTTCTGGCTCACCGTCTCCCACGGCACCTCGACGAACATCTTCTTCTCGACCGGCGAAACGTCTTCGATGCGCACCTGCATGGCGGCACGCGTGTACCACAGAGCCGCCGTCGGGGAAAGCGACAGTCAGCGCCGCAGACGGTACGTCGGCTCACCGCCCTGCGGCTCACCCGGCTCGACCAGATCGATCCCGAAGCGCTCGAGCTTGCGCGTGAGGTCCTCCATGAACGCCACCGGGTCCGCGAGGCTGAGCATCTGGCCGATGCCGCGCGCCGTAAGCTCGCCCTCTCCGAGCGCATTGAGCACGCGCCGCTCGCCGGCATCGATGTGGAACTCGCTCGGCACGATGCGGTCGACCAACCAGCCGAGCTGCGCCGAGATCTGCGGCGTGAGACCCAGCCGCACCAGCGCCGATTGCGCTCCCGACCCCGAGGTGTAGCCGAGCGCGGTCTGTGCGTTGCCGACCGGCGGTGCCGGCCGGGTCGGTGTGCGCCGCCGGGGCAGCGGCGTCTGGCGCAGCTCGGGATTCGACGGCGCCGCGTACTCCTGCGGCGCGCCGATGTGCAAGGCCTGCGCGTGCGGCACGAAGCTCGGCGCCGGCACCTGCGGGATCCGCGTCGCGCCCACCGGCGACACGTGCTCGATCTGCGGCATCGGCGCACCGGGCCGCGTCGGCAGGATGCGCGGCGCGCCCGGGCCCCAGTTCGCGGTCGGCTCGCGGTCGAACGTCGGCTCCTCGTCGGCGAGCCGCGGCGGGTTGCCCTTCGAGCCCGCCATCCGCTTGGCCGCGGCCTCGAGCTGCAGCTTGATGTCCTGCGCCCGCCCGTCGGGGTTCTCGCCGACGTGGATGCCCCACGGCCCGTTGAGGTCGAGCCCCGCGGGCCCGATCGCCAGCTCGATGCCGTGCAGCATGATCGTCGGGCGCAGCTGGTCGCGGCTCTCGGCATACGCGCGCATCAGCACGCGCTGCTCGGCCCATTTCTCGGCGATGACCATCACGGATCGCCAATGGCTCGGACCTGCCGCCGGGCTCCGACGCCAGTCGTCGACGATCCGGATCTGGGCCATGTCCTCATCATCATAGCGCGGTCCGCGCGCACCTTGCGTCCGGGCCGCGCCCGGCACCGCATCGGTGGCTGCGTGCGCCTATCCGCGGCGTGTCGGACCGCTCACCACACGCTGCACGGCTTGCCGGGGTTCATCGGCGTCCCGGCGGCGCACCTGAAGGCGGCGCCGAACCCCGGCTGGTTCACGATCACTCCGTTGACCCGCCACATCGGCGGCGAGTGCGGATTGGAGTGCGCCCGGGTCTCGAGCGCCTCGGGAGTCATCTTGTCGCACCACGACTGCGCATACGCCATGAAGTACAGCTGGTCGTCGGTATAGCCATCGACCACGGCCTGCGGCGGCGGGCTCTGCTGCGCCTTCCACGCCTGGTACGCCTGGTAGGCGAGCTTCACCCCGCCGTTGTCGGCGATGTTCTCGCCCGCGGTCAGCTTGCCGTCGAGGTGGACCTTGGGCACCGCCTCGTACCGGGCGTACTGCTGGACCACGCATTGGGTCGCCACGGCGAACCGGTCCTTGGTCGGCTTGCTCCACCAGTCGCGCAAATTGCCATCGCTGTCGAACTGGCTGCCCTCGTCGTCGAACCCGTGCGTCATCTCGTGGCCGATCGTGCCGCCGCCGGTCGAGCCGAAGTTGACCGCCGGGTGGAACGTCAGGCCGAAGAACGGCGGCTGGAGCTGGCCGGCCGGCAGCGCGATCTCGTTGAGCGACGGGTCGTAGTAGGCGTTGACGGTCGGTGGCGTCATCCCCCAGTCGAACCGGTCGACCGGCTTGCCGATCTTGGCGAGCTGGCGCGCGAGCTCGAAGCGCGACGCGGCCTGGACGTTGGCGGCGTAGCCGGTGCGCTTGAGCTCGAAGTCGTACTTGCGCCACTTGTCGGGGAATCCAACCAGGTAGGCCATCTTCTCGAGCTTCTGCTTGGCGGCCGCGCGCGTCGGGTCGTCCATCCAGGGCAGGTGGTCGAGCTCGATCCGCATCGCGTCGAGCACCGCGCGCGTGAGGTCGACCGCGCGCGCCTTGGCGTCGCCGCCGAACCGCGCCTTGACGTACGACTGGCCGAGCAGCTCGCCGAGGTCGCGGTCGACGCTGCGC
>DATIPJ010000995.1:0-6223 GCA_035472155.1 Kofleriaceae bacterium | reverse complement strand
GGACACGCTGCGCAGGTGCGATATCAGCCGCGACGGAGTGCGAGGCGAGCCCAGGAGGCGTACTCGCGGACCAGCCAGCCGAGGGCGCGGCCGCGATCGCGATACTCGAGGCTGTCGTCGATGTGCCAGGGGTGGGCGTCGAAGCCGGCCTGGCGGAAGAGGCGCGCGCCGCGGCGGGCGTGGAACGGCTGGGTGACGATCCAGAGCGAGCGGACGCCGCGGGCTTCGAGGAGAGGGCGGCAGAGGCGAGCGTTTTCGAGGGTGCTCGTCGAGGCGGTCTCGGCGAGCACGTCGGGGATGCCGGCGGCGCGCAGGGCGGCGGCGATGACGTCGGCCTCGGCGCGCGTGCCGCCGGTGAGGCCGCCGGTGGCGATGACGACGCGGCCGGCGCCGGCGCGCCAGAGGGATGCCGCCGCGGTGACGCGCTCGACGAGGAGCGGGGTCAGCGCGTCGCGCCGGCCGAGCGGGGCGCCGAGGACGACGATCGCGTCGAGGGCGCGCAGCGGCTCGCGCACGACGAGGGGCCGCTCGAGGAGCGATGCGGCGCGGTCGACCAGTGAGCGGCGCGGCGGGGCGGCAGTCGGGGACACCGCGGCGAGCTTCGCGCATCGCCGCCGGTGTGGAAAGTCACCGGTGCGGCGGCGGTGACGGCCGCGTGATCGCGTCGCAGCGCCAGGTCGCGGAGGCGAGGCGCGCGGTCAGCTCGGGCGACGGCGCGGCGGTGTTGTGCCAGAGGTCCCAGCGTCCGGCCCAGTCGTCGTCGCCCGCATAGCGATAGTGACCGGTGACGTGGGCGTCGGCGCCTCGGCCCTTGAGGACGAGGGTCGCGTCGCCCGTGTCGCGCGCGGTGGCGTGCGGCGCCTCGCACCAGCGGCCGACCACGCGATTGCCGATGATGCGGCCGACGAAGACGCACGCCGGAGCGCGATGCCCGGCCCGCGAGCACGCGGTAGATGATCGCGCCCAGCGAGTAGATATCGGAGGCGGCGTCGCCCGGCTCGCCGCGCCGCTGCTCGGGCGACCAGTAGCCGGGCGTGCCGATGGCTGTCCCGGGGGCAGTGAGATCGAGATCGTGCAGCGCCTCGGAGCCCGGGTCGAACGACAGCGGCTGGATCCGCCGCGCGATGCCCCAGTCGACGATGACGACGCGGCCGTCGCGCTCGATCAGCACGTTGCTGGGCTTGAGGTCGCGATGGATGACGCCCCAGCGATGGATCTGGTGCATGACCTCGGCGACATCGGCGACGATCGAGAGCGATGCTTCGCGCGCGGCCGGCGCGTCCTGCAGGCGCTGCTCGAGGGTCTCGCCGTCCACGAGGCGGGTCACGAAGTACGCCAGGCCGCCGCGCAGCGTGCCGAGCTCGTAGATCGGCGGCAGCGACTCGTGCGACAGCGACGACAGGATCGCGGCCTCGCGCCCGAGCCGCTGCTGGATGACCGGCTCGTTCGACAGCGCGACCTTGATCGCGACGCGTCGGCCGAGCAGGCGATCGGTCGCGGCGAGGATGCGCCCCATGCCGCCGCGCGCGACCTCGTGCGTGACGTGGAATCGCCCGCCGTCGAAGGCGAGGTGACTTGCGGCTCCGCGCGCGGGGAGCCCGACGGTGTACGGCACTGACAGCGTTCGCGACGACGCCGGCATCCACTCGATCGAGGTGGCCTTCACGCGCGCAAGCTAAGGCCTTTATCGTCGGCTGTCCGCACCAGATTCAGCACAGCCCCTGTGCATGCGCGCACGCGCGCCCATCCGTTGTCGCGGTGTAGCGGTGTCGCGCGCGGCTTTGCCGCACCCTGCCGCGCGATCGCCGAAAAGAAACGGCGCGGCTACATGTTGCTTGCGCGCAACTGCGCCGCGATCACGCGGCGAGGCCGAACTTCTCCTGGAGGAAGCACGCGGAGAGGATGCCGCTGAACACATTGTCGACCGCCGCCTGCGACAGCGGATCCATCGCGGGCGCCTCGTCGAGCAGCTGCACGACGGCCGCGCGATCGTAGAACGGCAGCTGCGCGAGCCGCGAGCCGCGCAGGGTGTCATTGAGCAGCTGGTGCATCTTGCCGTTGGGATTGAGCGTGGCCGGCGGGGCGAGGAACGGATGCTTCTGGCGGCGATACACCGTGTCGGAGAGCACCGGACGCGTGGCCTCGCGCAGCACGTACTTCTCGGTCATCTCGTGGATCTTCATCGAGATCGGGAGTCGGCGCGCGACCTCGACGACGTGGTGATCGAGGAACGGCACGCGGCCCTCGATCGAGTGCGCCATCTCCATGCGATCGCCGAGCACGTTGAGGATGTAGTTGGGCAGGAACGTCTTCGACCACGTGTACATCGATTGATTGACGACATCGCGGCCGGTGAGCTGGGTGCGGACATCGAGCCCGTCGACGATGGCGCGCAGTGCATCGCGCCCGGCGTACGCGGCCGCGAACGACTTCGAGAACAGCGGCGCAAACCGCGCGCCGATCGTCGAGAACGCCTCCATCCACGACGGCACGAAGCCGAGCACCGCGCGCACGCCGTCGAGCTTGTGGGTCTTGCCGTGCGGCAGGAGCAGCCCGCTCGACACCTTGTTGCTCTGGTTGAGCTGCGCGAGCAGCTTCTCGACATCCTCGCCTGCGGCGCGACCGCCGTGCAGCACCAGATCGCGGCGGAAGTGCGGATAACCGGCGACGATCTCGTCCGAGCCTTCGCCGGTGAGGACGACCTTGTAGCCCGCGCGCTGCACGGCGCGGCTGAGCAAGAACTTGGCGATCCCGTGCGCATTGAACGACAGCGTCTCGCTGTGCCAGATCGCGTCGGCGAACGAATCGGCGAGGTCCTCGTGGCGAATCGCGATCGGCGTGAGCTCGGCGCCGGCGTGCTCCGCCATCTCGCGGGCGATCGGCAGCTCGTCGTAATCCGCATGATCGAAGCTCAGCGTGAATGCCCGGATCGGCTGCGCGACGTGGCGGCTCGCGAGGCCGAGCACGGCGCACGAATCGAGCCCACCGCTCAGATAGCAGCCGACCGGTACGTCGGCTTGCAGGCGGAGCCGCACGGCCTCGTCGAGGACGGCGTGAAACTCCTCGATGTGCTCGCGCGCATCGCGCGCGGCGGCGGTGGCGGTCTCGACGGCGTCGGGATAATCGAAGTCCCAGTAGCGCACGAGCTGCGTATGGTTGGCGGTCGCGCGCAGGAAGTGGCCCGGCGGGACCTGATGCACGCCCTCGAATGCCGTGCGGTCCTGCTCGAAGGTGACGAAGTTGTTGAACTGGAACACCGACTCGTGATCCCACCGTGCCGGAACACCGGCGGCGAACAGCGCCTTGACCTCGGACGCGAGGACCAGCATGTCCTTGTGGCGCGCGTGGTACAGCGGCTTGATGCCGAACCGATCGCGCCCTGCGAGCAGCGTCTGGCTGGTCTCGTCCCACAGGACGAACGCAAACTCGCCGCGCAGCTCGTGAATGCAGCTCGCGCCGCGCTCCTGATAGAGATGAATGAGGATCTCGCTGTCCGAGCGCGTCGCGAAGCGATGGCCGCGCTCTTCGAGCTCGCCGCGGATCCGCACATGGTCATAGAACTCGCCGTTGACGACGGCATGGATCTGGCCGTCCTCGCTGGCGAGCGGCTGATCGCCGGTCGCGAGATCGATGATGCTGAGCCGCGTGTGCCCGAGGCCGACGCGCCTCGTCGGCGAGATCCAGTGCTTGCGACCATCGGGACCGCGGTGATGCAGGATCTCGGTCGCCGCGACGAGCGTCGCTTCAGAGACCGAGTTGCTACGAGAGAAGATCGAAACGATTCCACACATGATGTCTCCTTGACTCCTTGGCTGTTGGTCAGCCCCCGAGGAGCAAGGGTCAAGCCACGACGGCCCATCGGCCAGGTGCATTGCTGCACGTTCACTGTGCCGATTCGTTCATGGGCAGCCGCGGCGCCCATGTGCAGAGTGGCAGCTGCCATGAATGCTTCTGCCACATCGCCCATCCAGCTCATGCCGTCTGTCCGGCGGCCGGACTACAGCCTCGAGACGTTCGCGCAGTTCGGCGCCGGCTACCTGCCGGGCCACCTCGGCATCGAGATGCTCGCCGTCGAGCGCGACCGCATGGTGTGCCGCGTCGCCGTGCGCAAGGAGATCCTCGCCCCGCACGGGGTGGTACACGGTGGAACACTGGTCGCGATCGCCGATACAATGTGCGGCTACGGCGCGATCACGCACCTGCCCGACGGCGCGACCGGCTTCGTGACGATCGAGCTCCACACCAACTTCCTCGGCGCTGCGAGTTGCGGCGCAATGCGCTGCACGGCGCGCCCGGTCCACCTCGGCAAGACCACGCAGGTCTGGGACGCCGTGGTATGCGACGAGGCGACCGAGCGGACGCTGGCGATCTTCCGCTGCACGCAGCTGGTGCTGCGCAAGGACCGCTGATCCCACGCCGGATGGCTTCCATGCGACTCTCGGGAGATGGAGTGGCAGGACCTCCGCATCCTGCTTGCGATCGCGCGGACCGGATCGGTCGTCGCCGCGGGGCGAGAGCTCGCGGTGGCGCACACCACGGTGAGCCGGCGGCTGGCGGCCCTCGAGCAAGATCGGCCCACGCTGTTCGTGCGCGGGGCGAGCGGGCTGGTGCCGACGCCCGAGGGCGAGGCGCTGCTCGAGCGCGCGCGGGGCGTCGAGAATGCGATGCAGGCCCTCGACCGCCGGATCGCCGAGCTGAGCGGCCGGCTCGAGGGAACCGTGCGCGTGGCGACCAACCTGGCGTGGGGCGAGCAGGTGGCGCCGGTGCTCAGGCGGCTGCGCGAGCGCGCGCCGGGGCTGACCTTGCACATCCAGGTCAGCAATGCGCTGGTCGACCTCGCGCGTCACGAAGCGGACGTCGCCGTTCGCGTGCTGCCGCCCGGCCGCTCGCCCGGGTGGTCGAACGTCGTCGCGCGCAAGCTGGTGTCCGCCGGGTTTGCCCTGTTCGGCGGCCCGCGCTACTTCGAGCGCCGCGGCGAGCGCGCGCGACCGATCGACGATCTCTCGGGCCACGACGTGATCAGGTATAGCGGCAACTTTCCGTGGCGGCCGGGCGAGGCGCTGCTCGAGGCTGCCGGTGCGCGCGTGTGCACCGCGATGACCACCAACCATCCGCACGGCGCGATCGAGGCGGTGGCTGCGGGCATCGGGCTGGCGGTCGTGCCGTGCTTCCTCGGGCATGCGCGCGGCCTCGTACAGCTGACCTCGCCGCTCGATCACGAGGACGCCTATGTCGCATTCGCCGCGGACATGCAGCAGGTCCCGCGCGTGCGCGCCGTGATCGACGCGATCGTCGAGGCGGTGCGCGCCGACCTCGAGCAGCTGCAGGGGCGCGCGGTGGCGCCATGATGGAGCTCCAGGACCTCCGCATCCTCCTGGCGCTGGCGCAGTACGGCAGCGCCGCCGCGGCCGGCCGCAAGCTGAAGATGTCGCACACCACCGTGCTGCGCACCGTCGGCGAGCTCGAGGCCCGGCTCGGCTATGCGATCTTCGTCCGCACGCCGGACGGTGTGGTCGCCACGCCCGAGGGCGAGGAATTGCTCGAGGCCGCGCGCGCGGTCGAGCAGGCGATGGACGCCGCGGCGCGCCGGTTCGCCGGGCTCGATGACGCGGTCGAGGGGACCGTGCGGCTGTCGACCAACCTGCCGCTCGCCGAGCTCTTGCTGCCGCGGCTCGTCGGGTTGCGCGACACAGCGCCCGGGGTCACGCTCGAGCTCTTGATCGCGCAGAAGCAGGTCGATCTCACACGCAACGACGCCGACGTCGCGGTCCGCCATATCCGCCCGGATCGCCAGCGCGAGCATCCGGTGATCGCCATGCGCACGCTCGCGTTCGCCGACGTCGCATTCTTCGGCGCGCCAGCCTACTTCGATCGCTGCGGCGCACCGCACGGCGATGGCTCGCCCGGGGAGCTGGCCCTCGCGGACCACGACGTCATCGAGTACACCGGGCACGAGTGGTCGTCGGTGCCGGCGCGCCGTGCGGCAGGCGCTCCCGGCGCGCATCGCGTCATGACCACCGACAGCACCGACCTCGCCGTCGCGGCCGTCACCGCTGGGCTCGGCGTGTGCGCACTGCCGTGCTACCTCGGCCGGCCGCGCGGCCTCGTGCAGCTCGGCCCGTCGATCGATCGCGTAGAGATCTGCGCCCTGTTCGCGGGCGACATGTACCAGGTGCCGCGCATCCGCGCCGTGATCGAGGCGGTGGCTGCCGCGTGCGCCGAG
>DATIPJ010000994.1:0-1936 GCA_035472155.1 Kofleriaceae bacterium | reverse complement strand
AGGCCCGCGACTCGGCGGGATGGCAGAAGAACTCCATCTCCATCTGTTCGAACTCGCGCGAGCGGAACGTGAAGTTGCGGGGGGTGATTTCGTTGCGGAAGCTTTTGCCGATTTGCGCGATGCCCTCGATCTCGCCGAAGTCGGGGTCGGTGAACGGAAAGCGATACTCGATGTCGCTGGTGCCCGCCCCGTCCTTGGCGTAGTGCGCCAGCTCGTCGCGCGACTGCTCGCGCACGCGCAGGTTATCGCCCGCCAGCCCGATGCTCTTCCACCACGCCAGGCGCTGCGTACGCCAGAACTCGTACCAGGCGCGCGCCTGATCGGGGTGGCAGAAGAACTCGATCTCCATCTGCTCGAACTCGCGCGAGCGGAACGTGAAGTTGCGCGGCGTGACCTCGTTGCGGAACGCCTTGCCGGTCTGCGCGATGCCGAACGGGACCTTGACCCGCGTCGAGTCGACGACGTTCTTGAACTGCACGAAGATGCCCTGGGCGGTCTCGGGCCGCAGGTACGCGATGTCGTCGTCGGTCGCGGTCGCGCCGACGTAGGTCTTGAACATCAGGTTGAACGCGCGCGGCTCGGTCAGCGAGCCGGGCTTGTCGGCGTCGGGTGCGATCACGCGCGCCCACGACTCGACCGGAAGCTCCGAGAGCGCGACGACGGCCGGCGCACCGAACGCCTTCTCGGCCTTCTTGAGCTGCTTGGCCTCGCTCGGCGTGCCCGGGATGAACGCGAAGCTCGGCTTGCCGCCGGCGTCGCCCGTCGGCACGTAGACGCGGACGTGATCGAAGCGGTAGCGCGCCTTGGTCTCGCGGCAGTCGACCATCGGATCGTTGAACGTCTCGGTGTGGCCGCTGGCGACCCACACGCGCGGGTGCTGGATGATGCAGGTGTCGAGCCCGACCACGTCCACCGCCTGGCCGTCGGGGCCGGGCGCGCCGCTGCACGGGTCCATCACCACATCGTGCCACCAGCGATCGCGCAGGTTCTTCTTGAGCTGCGCGCCGAGCGGGCCGTAGTCCCAGAATCCGTTGAGCCCGCCGTACAGATCCGAGGCCTGGTAGATGAAGCCGCGGCGCTTGCACAGCGCCATGATCTTCTCCATCGATTTCGTCGCCATCGAGGGCGCGACCCTACCACGCCTCAGCCGCCCGGCCTCGACCAGGGAACGATCGCCTCGTGGGCGGCGCGGGCGCCGCGCTGGAGCGCGCGAAATGGCAGCGCGCCGAACCAGCGGCCGGTCAGCGGATCGAACAGCTGCGGTGCCGCGATCGCGATGGCGGAGAGGAGCGCGAGCACGGCCGCGGCGAGGAGCGCGATGCGCCGGATGCGGTGCGGCCGCACGAGCGATGCGGCGGCGAGCCGCTCGGCGACCCGCGCCATCGTCGGGCGCGCCGCCGGGTCCTTGGCGAGGCATTCGAGCGCGAGCTTGCCGAGCGCGGCGGGAAACGGCGGCCGCACCTCGGGGCGCGGCGGCTCGATCTCGGCGTGCTGGTAGAGAAAGCCCAGGTGCGAGTCGGACTCGAATGGCAGGCGGCCGGTGATCGCCTCGTAGAGGATCACGCCGATCGAGTAGACGTCGGCTGCGGAGGTCGCGCGCGCCCCCCTCGCCTGCTCGGGCGACATGTACGTCGCGGTGCCGATCAGCTTGCCCTCGGTGGTCATCGACGAGTGCTCGATCGCGCGCGCGAGCCCGAAGTCGGCGACCTTGGCCTTGCCGGCGCGCGTCATCAAGATATTCGCCGGCTTGATGTCGCGGTGGACCACGCCCTGCGCATGCGCGAACTCGAGCGCCCGCGCGGTGTCGACGAGGACGGCGAGCACGCGCGCCGGATCGGGCTCGTCGCGGCGCAACAGCTTGTGAAGCGAGCCGCCGCTCACCAGCTCCATCACCAGGTAGTGGCGGCCGCGCGACGAGCCGACGTCGAGCACCCGC
>DATIPJ010000993.1:0-1539 GCA_035472155.1 Kofleriaceae bacterium | reverse complement strand
CGACCCGATCGTGTGGGTGGTCGGCGCCGAGGGCGATGAGCGCCTGCACGGCTACGATGGCGACACCGGCGCGGTCGTGTTCGCCGGCGGCGGCGCCGGCGACGCGATGGCATCGACGAGCCGGTTCAACACGCCAATCGTCGTCAAGGGCCGCATGTTTGTCGCGGCCGACGGCCAGCTCTATGCGTTCACGATACGCTGACCGGGGAAATCAAGGGTCGCCCTCGGCACTCCGCGACAAGTTCGAAGAGGCCAAGCCGGTTCACGCTCACCAAGGCCATCGGCGAGGTCCTCGATGCCGAGCTCGAAGGGATCTGCGCCAGCCGTTCCCGCCATCGTAGCAGGCTTCTTCACCACGTCGGTGCGTGATCAGGTCACCGCGTCGGCTCGCATCGGTACCGCGCAGGGCGCCGCTGCCACCAGGCCGCCGCTATCGGGGGCCCGCGGCTGTCCGGTCCCGGGCCGCCGCGCGCCCATTTCGCCCGCGAATCCACGGTGGCCGTCATGTCGCGCAGCGCGAGCCGGCACCTGTTTGAGGATCGCGCTGAGCGAACCCGCCCAGCGCCAGCGGAGGCGCGACCTACGCGCCGAGATTCGCGTGCAGCCACCGCGCGTGACCGCGACGCCGCGCGAAGATCGCCACCGCTCGTAAACGAGTCACGCGGCTCGTGCTCGTCACAAGCCGCCCGATGTTCATGCGATCCGTCAGATCCACTGTGAACCGGTGATAAGCTGCAGTGATGATCGGATACATCACGATCGGCACCAACGATCTGGCGCGAGCAAGAGCGTTCTACGACGCAGTGCTCTCGCTGCTCGGCGCGAAACTGCTCTATGCCACCGAGACCATGGTGGCATGGGGCACGAGCACGGACGGACCGACCCTGATGGTGACACTGCCATACGACGGCGCCACGGCCACGGTCGGCAACGGCGGCATGGTCGCGCTGTCCGGCAAGGACCGCGCGACGGTGGACGCGGTTCACGCCAAGGCGATCGAGCTCGGAGCACGTGACGAGGGGCCACCCGGACCACGGGGCACCAGCGGCTTTTATGCCGGCTACTTTCGCGACCTCGACGGAAACAAGCTGAACGCGTACGTCGCCGGCTGAGCGATTCACGAACTCTAAACCCACGGATCAGTTGGGTCGAGCCCGGTAGCCGGAATGAACGAACCAGTTGCGACAATGGCGTGCGGTGACTCGATAGCGGGCTCGTCTGGCTACTCGGCGAAGTGAGCCCGGGTCTCGGGGTGCGTGCTTTCTAACGTGCTGTTTCTGAAGTGCCCATCCCGGTTCGATCGGATTGAGGTCAGGCGAGTACGGCGGCAGGTACAGGAGCCGGACGCCAGCAGCCTTGCAGAGCTTGCGACGTCCGGAGCGTGGTGCGCGGTGGCGTTGTCCATGACAAGCACGTCGCCACTGCGCAGCTTGGGCAGCAGCCTGGTCCGCAGCCATCGGGTGAATCGTTCGCGGTTGGACGAAGCGAACATCGTTCCGAGGGAGATCCATCCGGTGAGACGAACCGCGCCAGTCAGCG
>DATIPJ010000992.1:0-3290 GCA_035472155.1 Kofleriaceae bacterium | reverse complement strand
TGATCTCGACCACCCCGACCGAAGCCACGATTTCAAAGGCCCAGCGAATCGGCGTGCCTGGGGTCACCAGCACGAGCCCCGTGGTCGTCCTCGCCGATGGAACGCCATCGAGCGGCGCGAGGCTCACCGACATCACGACGTCGTCCTGCCACGCGCCGATCGAGTAGCTGATGCGATCGGTCAATGGCAAACGCGCACCCACGGGGTACTCCGCCAGCATGTCGATCGTGTCCATCGCCACCGACATGCGCCCCAGACCTACGCGACATTCGAGCGCTGCGAAACTGGATGACGAAGACATGCGGTTGTCGCCATTGAGGAAAAGCCGCTTACTCCTGGCGCCTTTCCTGCAAGGCTCCAAACGATCACTATTCGTGATGAAAATGTCAACGACGCTGTACGTACGCTAATGTGCGTCTAACGCACGGCTCTCGTCGGTCAACGCGGCTTCGCGGCCCGCGGCGGCGGCGCGGCGAGCTTCTCCCACGGCGCCTTGACGCCGAGGTACTCGCCCCACTCGAAGCCGGAGTCGTACATCGCGCGCATCTGCGACGGCTCGAGGATCTTGCCGATCTGGCCGTTGGCGTCGTTGAGGATGCAACCGAGCCCGCCGGCGAACTCGAGCCAGCCCGAGACGTTGCGCTCGTAGGGCGAGAGCTGCCCGTCGGTGATCGCCTTGTTGGTGAAGTCGAGGACGTCGCTGTAGACCTTGTCGAACGCCTTGTCGAGCCGCGCCGACTGCTCGGGCGTGACGTGTGCCTTCTCCTGCGCGACCCGGCGCTGCTCCTCGGCGCGCAGCCGCGGCGCGAGGAGCCCGGCGCTGAGCATGGGCATGATGCGCGCCCTGTACTCGTCGTCGGTCTCGCCGTCGAGCCGGCCGAACTGCGCCGCGAATTCCTCGGTGCGGCGGGCGCGGCGATCCATGCGGGTCTCGCTCGGCGTCTCGGGCAGCGCCGGGGCGGGCGTCGCCGCGGGGGGCGGGATCGGTGCCGAGGAGCGCGACAGCGGGGCAGCCCGCTCGGGCGTGCGCGCGGCCGCGGCGACCACCGGTGCGGCCGACGCCGGCGCAGCCGCCGGTCGCGCGGCGAGCTCGGCGCGCAGCGAGCGATTGTCGCTGTACAGCCACAGCGTCAGCGAAACGGATGCGACGGAGATCGCCCCGAGTAGCCAGGTGGCGCGTGCCATCGCTCAAAGCTAGCATGCAGCACGATGACAGCCGGTCCGGCGATCGAGGTGCGCGACCTTCACTTCGCCTATCGCGGCGCGGCGTGCGAGGTGCTCGGCGGGGTGAGCCTCACCGTCGAGCCGGGGCGCCGCGTGCTCGTGATCGGCGCCAACGGCGCGGGCAAGACCACGCTGTTGCGCATCATCGCCGGCAAGCACATGGTCGGCCCCGAGCGCGTGCGCGTGCTGGGGACGTCTGCGTTCCACGACCCCGGCCTGTCGGGGCGGGTCGAGTTCCTCGGCGGGCGGTTCCCGTTCGACGTCGACCTGCGCGTCGACGAGATCCTCGCGCGCCAGATCGAGGTCGATCCGGCGCGGCGCGACCGCTTGATCGACGTCCTCGGCGTCGACCTCGAATGGCACATGCACGCGGTGTCCGACGGCCAGCGCCGGCGCGTCCAGCTGCTGCTCGGCCTTTTGCGCCGTCGCGAGGTCCTGCTGCTCGACGAGATCACGACCGACCTCGACCTGATCGCGCGCCAGGACCTGCTCGCCTTCCTGCGCGAGGAGTCCCAGGTCGGCGGAACCACGATCCTCTACGCGACCCACATCTTCGACACGCTCGACCGCTGGGCGACCGATATCGTCTACCTGGTGGCCGGCAAAGTCGTGCTCGATACGCCGATCGCGGCAGTTTCCGAGCTGGCTGAACAACCGCTGGTCAGCGTGGTCGAGCGCTGGCTCCGGCGCGATACGCGCAAGCCGTAGTACGATGGTGGGGTGCCGACCTCGAACCGCTCGAGCGAGCTGCGGATGCCGACCAAGGTCGTGCCCGCGCGGCTCGCGCTGGTCGGCGGCGAGCCGATCGCGGCCGAGCTGTTCATCGCCGACGTGCGGCGGCGCGGCCGCAGCCACCTGCTCGACGACATCGTGGCGTACCTGGGCGCCGAGTCCACGTTCTTTCCGATGCGCTGGGCGGGCCAGGTCCGCCTCCTGTCCAAGCACGCCATCGTGTGGGTGGCGATCCGGCGGCGCGACCCCGACGAGATGCCGTCGCGCGACTTCAACGACGAGCCGTCCGAGCTGACGCTGTACGACCGCGAGCACCGCGTCGAGGTCCAGCTCGCGCACGGCCCCGCGCTGGTCGGCGTCCTGCTCGACAGCTCGCCGGCCGACCGCCCGCGCGTGATGGATCACCTGAACCGCGCGGGTCGCTTCCTGCGGCTGTGGACCTCCGAAGAGCACTTCCTGATCCACGCGGCGCAGGTCGTGGCGGTCACCGAGCTCGGGGAGGAGGCGTGATGGCCAAGCTCGACGTCTACCTGCGCAGCATCAAGCAGCTCGGCGCCCAGGGCGCGATCCTCACCTCGGCCCAGGCGGTGACGCTGCGGTTTCCGACCGGCGACCGCCACGCCACGCAGATCACGTCGCACGATCAGCTCGTCGGGTTGATCCGCGAGGTCGCGCCGCCCGCGGTGCTCGATCAGATCGACAAGAACCGCGGCGCCAAGTTCGAGATCGACGCCAGCGGCGCGCGATGGGCGATCAGCGTCGCGCCGCGGCCCGGGGCGTGGCAGGTGTCGATCGATCCCATCGAGGCGGCGCCACCGCCACCGCCGCCGTCGCAACAGCCGCCGCCCGTGCGGCCGATGCGCCCTGCGACGACCGGGCCGGCGGCCGAGTCGCCCGAGCTCTTGATCGAGCGCGGGCAATACGGCGCCGGCGCGGCGGCGGCTCCGACGGCGAGCGTCAGCGCCCTGCTCGATCAGCTGACCGCCGGCGCGCGGGTGAGCTACGCGAGCGACCTCTATCTCAGCGCCGGGTCGCCCGCGTTCCAGCGCGTCGGCGGCGAGCTGGCGGCGACGGTAGATCGCGCGCCGATCGACGGCGAGATCCTGCGCCGCGAGCTCGGCCTGGTGGCGCCCGACGAGGCGCGCACGCTGTGGGCGGATCGCGGGCTCGCAACGTTTGCGTACGGCGACGGTGCCGGCCGGGTCCGCGTCACGCTCACCCGCGACCACCGTGGACCGGGAGCGACGCTGCGCCTGTTGCCCGCCGAAGCGCCGGCGCTCGCCGCGCTCGGGCTCACCGCCATCACCGAGTGGCTCGGCGATCGCGGGCTCATC
>DATIPJ010000991.1:0-1921 GCA_035472155.1 Kofleriaceae bacterium | reverse complement strand
CTGTTCGAAGCGGTGCGCGACGCGATGAAGCCCCTGATCGATGACGGGTTCCTGCCGGGCGCGACCGCGCTCGATCCAGCGGTGGCCGACTTCTCGCAAGCGCGCGACCCCGCCGCGGCGCTCGCCTTGCTCGATCTCTCCATGGCCATGGTCAACAACGCCGGTGAGCTCGCCGCCGAGTGCGCCGGGATCGACCACCTCGGCGAGCGCATCGGAGAGATGGGCGCCAGTGTGCGGTTTCTGTGCTCGTACACCTTCGGGCTACCGTCGCCCGAGATCCATGCGGGCACCCCGAGCACCGGCTCGCCGGGCGCAACGGCAACGCGCGCACGGCTCGAGCACATCGCCGAGCGCGGCGACGATCACGCGCGCATCGCCGAGATCCTGCGTCTGTTCGATCTCGAGCGCAGCGCGTGGGGACGCTCCGCGCTCGCCGCGACTGCGTCGTGCCTGCTGCAGGCTTCCGATCCGCAGCGCGCGGCCGACATGGCTCGACGCGCCGTCCAGGCCGAGCCGAAGAATCCCACCGGCGAGTCGTGCGCCCCGTGGGTTCAGCTCGCGACGGTCACGCACGGCACCCCGAGCGCGGCGAGCGCCGCACGCGCGATGCAGGCGTGGGCGCCCTGGGATGGCTATGGCTGGCTGTTCGAGGCGATCGATCACAGCGGCAGTCCCGTCGCCCTCCGCTACGCGCGGCGCGCCCATGTTCTGTCGCCGCTCGATACCTATGTCGCGCGCGTGCTCGCCGACGAGCTGTTCCTCCGAGGCGCGCGCGAGGAGGTCCGTGGGATCGCAGTGTCGCTCGAGTCCGTCGGCTACCCGGCGCAGCGGCTGGCGAGCGAGTTGCTCCGCGTCCGGGTGGACGCGAGCCTGGCGCGGTTCCGCGCCGCGTTCGTCCGCGCAGCAGGCGCGATGCAGATCACCGCCGAGGACAGCGGTTGGGCTCGCGTGCAGCGCTTCGAGATCGCGTGGCACGCTCTTCAGCTCGCCGAGCTCCTCGGCGCCGAGGCCACGGCGAGGACCGCAGACCGGATCGTCGAGCAGTTCCTCGCCCCGGAGCCGTCACCGCTCGACGGCGGCCATCTCGACGTGCCGTTGCGCATCCCCGGGGTCTGCATCCGCGCGTCCGCGGGGCTGGTCGGCGTGTGCTTTTCCCGGTTTCGCGCTCTTCGCAACCACCTCTCGGGCGGCATCCTGCCCGAGACCGATCGCTTCACCGACGGCGCAGAGCGCTACGCGCTCGGTGACTTCGAAGGCGCCGCGCGCGCATGGCGCGCGCTCCTGCAGGACCCAGCGGCGTACGCCGGGGTGATGCTCGATGCGATGGTCGATACCTTCGCTCACACCCGTGAAGGCGATCTGGTCAATCGGCTGCTCGCGGCGGTGCCCGACACCTCGCCGGATTTCCACGGTGCAAGCCTGGCGGTCGTGCGCGAGGCGCGCTGGGCGGCGGCGCAGGGCGAGACCGACAGGGCGCGTACCTTGGCCCAGCGTGTGGTCGACGCCTGGTCGGTGGCCGACGATACCGTGCCTGCCGTGGCGGAGATGCGACGACTGCTGTCGTCCCTGCGGTAGCTACTGACCTGGTGTGTTACACGCCTCGGTCTTGCGCCTGTAGCTCTTCTGGCAGCTGCACAGGTCGGTCGAGAGGTCACATGGGTCATTGAGGAAGACGGTGATCGCGTGATCCCAGCGCTGCTCCCCGGCGTGAGCGTTACAGCCGAGGTAACTCTCCTCGAGCGGGCAGCTCTCGTCGGTGCATGCGTGGATCGTGGCGGGCGTTCCTGGGCTGCCGGACTGCCACAGACAAGGCTCGGGAGAGTTGTCGAAGCACGGTATTCCGGCGCACAACCGATCGGCGTCATGCGCGATTCCATCGGTCCAGACATCGCTGTAGCAGGCGTAGAGCTGACCGACGAGG
>DATIPJ010000990.1:0-6648 GCA_035472155.1 Kofleriaceae bacterium | reverse complement strand
GCCGGCTCACCAGCAGCCTCTACACGCTGCGCGAGCTCGCCCCCGGGCGCCGCGTCGCGCGCCGCAGCCGCGTCATCGAGGTCATCGGCCCGCGCGGCTTCGACGAGCGCGACCGCGCGCGCCTCGAGCGCCGCGGCAACTTCATCGGCCGCACCGCCGAGCTCGCCGAGCTCGAGGCCTGGCTCGACCGCGCCGCCGGCGCCGACCGCCGGCTGTGCGTGTTGCTCAGCGGCGCCGCCGGCACCGGCAAGAGCCGCCTGGTCGCCGAGCTCGTCGCGCGCCGCGCCGCGCTCGGGCGCGCCACCCGCGTCACCACCGCCGCCGCAAGCCCCGCGAGCCGCCTCGCGCCGTTCGCCACCGTCATCGATCTGTATCAGGCAGCCCTCGGTGTGCCCCCGGCGCGCGGCCACATCGCGCGCGCCCAGGTCGTCCAGCGCCTCGGTCACTTCCTCACGCGCGCCGACATCCCCGCCGAGCACGCGCGCGCCATCGCCACCGACCTCGACCGCGCGATGGAGCTGCGCGACGGCGCCGGCGTGGGCGCGCGCGAGCCCGCCGACCTCCGGCCGCGGATCTCGGCGGGCCTGGCCACGTTCCGCACCGTCATCACCAGCCGCGAGCGCCCGGCGCTCACCGTCGTCGAGGACATCCACCTCGCCGACGCCGCCAGCCTCGAGGTCCTCCGCCACACCCTCGCCATGCCCGCCCAGGGCGCCGAGCTCCTCGTCCTCACCGCGCGCCCCGAGGGCGCATCGCCGCCCGAGGTCGACGGCGTGCTCGCCCTCGGCGATCTCGCCGGCGCCGACCTGCGCGCCCTGATCGCCGACCGCCTCGGCGACGCCGCGACCCCGACCGCGATCGCCGCCGTCCTCGCGCGCGCCGGCGGCAACCCGCTGTTCGTCGAGGAGCTCGCGCAGGCCGTGCGCGATGCCGGCCCGCGCGGCGAGGATGTCCCCGCCTCCGCGCGCGACGTCGTCTCCGCCCGCATCGACCGCCTGTCGCCCAAGGCCAAGACCGCGCTGCGCTTCGCGGCCGTGCTCGGCGGCGCCGTGCGCGCGCGCCTGCTCGAGGAGCTGCTCGGCGAGCACAGCCTCGAGCGCGAGCTCGACGAGGTCGTCTCGGCCGGCTTCGTCGTGCGCCCCGACAGCGCCGCCGGCTCCACCGAGGGCGAGCTGTCGTTCGCGCGCGGCCTCGTGCGCGAGGTCGTCTACGATTCGCTCTCCGTGCGCGCCCAGCGCGATACCCACGCGCGCGTCGGCCGCCTGCTCGCCTCGCGCTTCTTCGCCGGCCGCGAGGAGCCGCCCGCCACGATCGCCGAGCACCTCGAGCGCGGCGGCGAGACCGCGGGCGCCGCGGCCTTCTGGCTGCGCGCCGGGCGCCTCGCGCTGTCCGCCTCCGACGCCGAGACCGCGATCGGAGCGTTCGGCCGCACGCTCAGCCTCGAGCGCGAGCTGGGCGCCGCGCCCCCCACCGCGCCCTCGCACGCCCGCCGCCGCGAGGCCCTCGCCGGCCGCGAGGAGGCTCGCCGGTTGCGCGGCGACCTGACATCCGACCCGGGCGACCTCGACGAGCTCGAGCGCCTGTGCGCCGATTCGCCGGCCCGGCTCGCCGACGTCGCCATCCGCCGCGCCCAGCGCGCCCTTCGCCAGGGCGACTACGCGCGCGCCAGCGACGCGACCGTCACCGCCGAGAACCACGCGATCACCGCCGCCGACGACCGCCTGCGCGGCGAGGCCTTGCGCGTGCGCGGCGAGATCCTCGAGCGCCTGGGCCGGTTCGACGACGCCCTCGCCGTGGTCGGCACCGCGCGCGACCTGTTCCGCCGGCACCACGCCGTCACCGAGGAGATGGCCGCCATGGTCGGCCAGGGCCGCATCCATCTGATGCGCGCCCACTACGAGGCCGCGCGCGACGCCTACCGCCCGGTGCTCGCCCTCATCGAGCGCACGGGCGACCCGTGGCTCGAGCGCATCGTCAAGAACCACGTCGCCGTCATCGAGATGTGCCTGGGCAACTTCGGCGCCGCCATGCAGTGCGCGCTGCGCTCCCTCGAGCTCTGCCGTCGCACGGGCGACCGCGGCCGCGAGGGCGACGCCCTGAGCGTCGCGGGCATCGTCCTCCTCGAGGTCGGCCTCTACGAGCAGGCCGCGGGCATGTTCGCCGACGCCCTCGACCTGCTCTCGCGCACCAACTCGCGCTGGTCGCGCACCGATTGCCTGATCTACACCGCGATCTGCGAGCAGCGCCGCGGCCGCACGGGCGCCCTGCGCATGCTCGACGAGGCGCTCGCCGAGGCCCGCCGCATCGGCGCGCGCTATCTCGAGGCCAACGCCCTCGTCACCCGCGCCGGCGCCCACCTCCGCACGGGCGCGCTCAGCGCCGCGATCGCCGATGCCGCCGCGGGCGCGGCGGTCGCGCGCGAGGCCACCCTCGTCGGCTACGAGATCCAGGGCCTCGCGCGCCACGCCCTCGCCCTGTGCCGCCTCGGCAACCGCACCGCCGAGGCCGGCGCACTCGTCCACCGCGCGCTCGCCCTCCTCGACGCCCAGAAGTTCCTCGAAGGCTCCGAGGAAGAGGTCATCGCCGCGTGCGCCACCGTCCTCACCGCCTCCGGCGACCTCGCGCGCGCCCACGCCCTCCGCGAGCGCGGCCGGTCATCGGCGGGCCGCAAGCTCGCCGCGCTCCACGATCCCACCTGGCGCACCGCCTACGCCGCCATCCCCGAGATCGCCGAGCTGCTCGCGCCGTAGTCCGCCGTTGTCGCCATTCCCGCCGTAGTCAGACCTCACCTGATCGTCGTTGACCCCGTTGCGTCGCACCGACCGCGCCGTCCACGACGATGCCCACCGGCCACGCGACTCGCCACCATCCGCCTTCGTCGACGCGAGCATCACTGCGACCTCTGCATGGTCGCGGGTCACAGCGCACAATCTCTCAAGACACCATCCAAAATGTGCAGCGCGGATTACTCATAAATACGCGTCGTGTACGTACTTTCATATTCCCACTCCATCAGACAAACCAAATCGGCATTGATGTCAGTTCGAGTGGCCACCACAACGCCGCGTCCGCTATCGTCGCTGCAATGGGGAATCCTGGGCCCGAGGAGCGTCCGACCGTCCCCGCCGACGGTCCGCAATCCTCGTCGGGCACGCCGGACGCCAACGCGAACCCCTCGGGCTGCGTGACTCCCGACGAGATTCCGCGCCCGCCCAGCGACTCCGGCGTCCATGGCCTCCCGCTGCCCCGCTTTCCAAATCATTTTCGCGGCCCTCGCCGCTACGAGATCCTGAGCGAGCACGGGCGCGGCGGCCTGGGCAAAGTCTCTCGCGCATTCGACCGCAAGCTCGGCCGCGACGTCGCGATCAAGGAGCTCCACTCGCGCGGCACCGGCAACGAAGTCCGCTTCTTGCGCGAGGTCCTCATCACCGCGCGCCTCGAGCACCCGGGCATCGTCCCGATCCACGAAGCCGGCCGCTGGCCCGACGGCACTCCCTATTACGCGATGAAGCTCGTCTCGGGCCGCTCGCTGCGCGAGCTCATCGCCGAGCGCCACACGTTCGAGCAGCGCATCGGCCTGCTCCACCACGTCATCGCGGTCGCCGACGCGATCGCCTACGCCCACGGCCGCAACATCATCCACCGCGACCTCAAGCCCGCCAACGTCATCGTCGGAGACTTCGGCGAGACCATCGTCAGCGACTGGGGCCTGGCCAAGGACCTGACCACTCCGGATCTCGCCCCCGACGACCACGACGACTTCGCCGAATCCCACGAGAGCCACGTCACTGCCCAGGGCAGCGTCGTCGGCACCCCCGCGTACATGGCCCCCGAGCAAAAGCGCGGCGAGTCCGTCGACCAGCGCGCCGACGTGTTCGCCATCGGCACCATGCTCTGGGAGCTGTGCGCCGTCGCCAAAGTCCCGCCCAAGGCCCACCTCCGCACCCGCATGCTGCGCCGCGCGGGCGTCGACGCCGACTTCGCCGCCATCATCAACAAGGCCCTCGATCCTGACCGCGAGCGCCGCTACCCCGACGCCGGCGCCCTCGCCGCCGACCTCAAGGCCTTCCGATCGGGCGTCCGCATCACCGCGCGCGACTACTCCTTCTTCGCCCTGCTCGCCCACTGGACCCGCCGCCACCGCACCCTCGCCCTGTCCGCCGCAGCCATCCTCGTCCTCGCCGTCGCCGGCACCCTCCTCTACGTCCGCAACATCGCCGTCGAGCGCGACCGCGCGGACCGCTCCCTCGACGAGCTCACCCTCAAGCACGCCGAGCTCCTCCTCGCCACCGACCCCTCCGCCGCGCTCGACGCCCTCTCCAGCTACCGCGGCACCGACCACATCCGTGCCGACCAGATCCGCGCCGAAGCCGTCGGCCGCGGCGTCGCCGTCCTCCGCACGGTCCCACACACCGAGGACATTCAGTGGACTGGCTTCGGCCCCGACGGCTCCATTCTCTCCCTCAGCAGCGACGGCACGATCGCGCGCACCTACCTCGACGGCTCCTCCAGTGTGCTCACTCGTGGCGTTGCGAAGATCGCCATGGTGGCATACTCCCCAGCGCGGTATCTCCTCGCGTATACATGCGACCCGTCTGATCTATGTTTGTTTGATATCGCACATGCGGTTCGCACTCCGCTCGCATCTACCCTCCAGGGCGCCGGTGCGAACGGCGCCTCGTTCTCTCCCGACGGAACATTGCTTGCAGTGGTCTCGCTCGACAACACCCTCCGCATCATCGACGTCAAAGATCCATCGCGACCGACTATCAAACTCGTCACGCGTACCGCTGGCAACACCGACCTCACGTTCATCGATGACAACGTCCTGGCAATCGCACTGCAGGATGGCATCGAGCTCGTTCGGGTGACTGGAGAGTCGGAGGTGTTTGCGGTCCCCGGGTTCGTGCGTTGGGCCTCCAGCGCCAGCGAACATCAGATCGCCCTCGCCCTCAAGAGTGGCCCCGCGGTGATCCTGCAGAGCTTTCCGGCCCGGATCATCGCCAAAGCAGAGCTGTGCTCCGGGATGATTGCACATCTGCAATTTATTCCTCGCAAAGCGGGTTTTGCATATGCCTGCAAGGACGGCTCTGTGGGCGTCTGGGATCCGCAGCGAGCATCCGTCCAGCGGCGCGCCCAGATCGAAGGTCACGCCAATTTCGTGGAGGTAAGCCCCAACGGCGAGTACATCATTGCGGGGGGCGGCAACGGCGTTGTCACGGTCATCGATCTATCCACAGATCTCATCGCGTCATATCGCGGCCATGGAGTGCCGCTGACCTCCCTTGCAGCACCGACCCTGGATCACCCGTTCGTCCTCTCCGCAGACACCCGAGGTGCCCTGCGCGTCTGGGCAGCTCCACCGCGCTTTGCGCGCGTCGTGGCCACATCGAGCACCCCGTTCAAGAGCGCTTTCTTTCACAAAGACTCTCGCACCATCATCGCGGCCAGCTGGGCACACGCGCTCACGGTATTCTCACCAGCCACGGGCGTCCAGAACCTCGAGCCTCATGAGTCATTGAATTTCTCGCTTCGACACTCTACAAGCGGCCATACGTTCGCGGCGTTTGGTCCGCAGGACGTCGTCGAGGTTTGGTCATCCGACAGTATGACCCGCACGCGCGTGATCGCCACCGCGCACGGTTCGGTCACGCAGCTTCAGTTCATCGACGGGTCGGAGGATTTCATGACCTCGGGAAATGATGGGCGGCTGGTCCGGTGGACGGTGGGTGGCACCCAGACGCTGGTCACGCAGTCCAAGCAGCCGATCGATAATTTTACAACCGCTTCCCCGAGTGGACCCATCCTGTATTCCACCACGGACGGCGCACTCTGGAGAATTGACGCATCCGAAGTTCATTTGCTCAGAATCGGCGACTCTCGCATTTCCCGGATCGTCGCAGCACCGCGACACGAGAAGGTCTACGTCGGGTACACGAATGGAGATGTCCTTGCGTTCGATACCCGATCTTGGGTTGCAAACATCATTTTTCGGGGAGCCAGCGCAATACACGAGATTGTCCTCACCGAGAACGAGGACACGATCGCGATCCTCACGAGTGTCGGGATGGTCTATCTTGGTCGGTATCAGAACGGATCGAACGCCGATCCGGCCGAGTGGGAACAGCTCGTGACGCAGAGCCGAAATATTGCATTGACGTCAGATCATCTACTCATTGCTGCATGTCCCGACGGCATTGTTTGGATATATGCCGTCAATCAGCAGCACTGGCTCTGCTTGCCTCTACAGACTGCCTATCTCGGTGAGCTTGCAGTCACATCGAATGGAAACACTGCCGTCGCGCTAGATCGCGAAGGACGCTTGATATCGATCGATCTCGAAGCTGCACGCAACCTCCTCGACGTGGCAACGCCATCCTCAGAATCGACGAAAGGGGCCTAGGATGATCAAGAAGGTACCAAGTAAGACTGTGGTACGCCGTAAGCTGGTTGTTCGTCGCGAAACCATCTCGCAGCTAACACCACATCAGCTCGAACAGGCCGTGGGAGGCTGGACGGTCGGTGGCACCACTTGCACTGGAACCCAGCAGGCATCCAAGGACGCCTGCCTCACCACGCCAGACTGATCGAGCACACGCGGCCGCCTGTTCAGCGCCGATGGGGTCCGCTCCGATGGTCCTAGCTGCC
>DATIPJ010000989.1:0-5544 GCA_035472155.1 Kofleriaceae bacterium | reverse complement strand
TCCCAAAAAGCTCGGTGCCGTCATCGATCATGCCATTGCCGTTGCGATCGAGCGCTAACCAAGCATCATCCGATTCGCGAGCGGTCCACGAGACTTGTTCGGAGGCACCGCTCGGGTTCAGATTGAAGCGAACGCCACTCGCCAGATCTGTGAGGTCAAAGCCATCGCCACCAAGATCGAGTATGATCGGAGAACCTGGACAGCAGGGGTCATTTGGATCACTTGTGCAAAGCCCTTGTTCGATGAGCGTCGTCATCTCTCCTCCTGGAGAGCCAGTACAACCGATCATATTCGCAAGTAGCGCAACGCAAGATGCGCGAATACTGCTCCCGTTCATCGCTCAACTCCCTCGCAAAGATGCGTATTGGATTGGACGAGCGCCTTTCAATGAAGGACGACCGCCTGCTCAATCGGCCAAGAGAATTCTTGCCACTGCGAGACCGTGTCATCGAGTCAGGATTATCGTCAAGTGTTCACGATCTCGTTGTATCGGCAAGGAATGGCAGTTAGCAAGCATGGAGCTCCGGAGTCGGTGCGAAGCTACGCGATCGCCGCGAACGCTTGGGCAATCGCATTGCTGAGGCCGGCGCATGCACCGGTGATGGGCAGAGTGGTTGAGGGGCGGCCGCGCCACACCTGACTGCACGCAGCGCCGGGCGTAGTGCGCGAAGCCCGTGGCTGCTCGTGAGTGACGAGGAGTAACCGGTAAACGGCGCAGAAACCGGACGAAAGGCTCGCCACGGCGCTGGTCATGGCGGCCAGGTTGTACCGCCACGTCTTCGCCACAGCGCGGCGTCCCGCGAGCTCGTCAACGCACGGCGCGCAAGGCGAAGAGGGTTTCGCGGCGAGCGAGTGAAGGCCGGGGTGTGTGCACAGCCCACGACCTCACGAGAAGACCTCACGGCGAAGCGGGCGCAAGCGTTCTTGAGCGAGCTCGGTGCAGGTCAGGCGAGCCGGCGACAAGTGCAGCGAAGCCTGCGAGGCGGGGCGCGCCGGCGAGACAGGCGGGCAGTGACGAGCAAGGCCGTCAGAGCTTGGCCACCTGCACGCGGGCGTCGTTCCACGCGGCCTGGCCGCCGAGGTCCGCCAATCCCTGCGGGATCAAGGCATTCGCCGTGTAGCCATTCACGGTGTGACGGCGCCACAGGCCCTTGGCGAGCGAGCAGACGCCCGAGCGCACCTCGGCTGCGACCTTGACGATGCAGTTGACCTCGCCGTGCGCATTCCAGACGCGGACGATGTCGCCCGAGCGGATGCCGCGCGCGCCCGCGTCCTCGGGCGACATCTCGAGCTGACCGGGAGCCTTGCGCAGCTGGCCAAACGTCGACGTGATCTGCGTCGCGAGCGCCGGGGAGATCAGCGCGAGCGGGTAGTCCGCGGTCCGCGGGTCCGGCTGGTAACCGTAGAGCCCTGCCGGGGCGGCGGCGTCGAGCGTCGCGGCGACGAGGTGGATCTTGCGGTCCGGCGTGTCAGGGAAGACGTCGACGAACGGCAGCGGCCGCTCGCCGTCCGGTGGGCGAGCGACCTGATCGCGCTCGATCTGCGTGCGCAGGGCGAGCCCGTGCTCGCTGGCGGCGAACGTGGTCGCGACGAGCTCGTCGTCGGTCATCGCGTCGCCGGGGCGCACCAGGCCCATTCGTTCGAGCAGCGCGCCGAACAGCTGGTTGTTGCTGCGCGACTCGCCGACCGGGGTCGCCACGGCGGGCGAGTCGAACAGGCGCATTGCGCCGTAGCCGCGCCGCAGGTCGCGGTGCTCGAGGAACGCCGTGGCCGGGAGCACGATGTCCGCCAGGCGGGCCGAGTCGGTCATGACCTGGTCGTGGACGACGACGAACAGGTCCTCGCGCGACAGCTGCTCGATGACGAGCCGCTGGTCGGGCGCTGTTGCAGCTGGATTGCAGTTGTAAACGAACAGCAGCTCGACCGCCGGGTCGCGCACGCGGGCGAGCGTGTTGCCGAGCTCGCTCATGTTGATCGTGCGCGTGCGCGGCATGGGCTCACCGATCGCCGTCTCGGGCGTGAGTGTCCAGCGCGCGTCGCCGTTGGACATCGTGTAACCGCCGCCGCGCACGCCGAGCTTGCCGGCGACCGCCGGGAGGGCGAGGACCGCGGCGACCGCGCTGCCGCCGTTGCGGTTGCGCTCCATGCCCCAGCCCAGGCGAATGACGGCAGGCGACGTGGCCGCGTACAGCTCGACGAAGCGATCGAGGAGCTGCGGATCGACCTCGGCCTCGCGCGCGGCGGTATCGATCGACCAGCGCGCGGCGCGGGCGGCCAGCTCGTCGGCGCCGGTGGTGTGCGCGGCGAGGAACGCGCGGTCGGCGTGGCCGCGCTCGAACACGGCCGCGATCACCGCGAGGGCGACCGGCAGATCGGTGCCCGGGCGCAGCGGGATGTGGAGGTCCGCGCGCCGGGCGAGCGGCGTGGCGCGCGGATCGATCACGACGAGCTTGGCGCCGGCTTCGCGCGCGCGCTCGATGATCGGCACGAGGTGGATGCCGGTGGCCGAGGGGTTCACGCCCCACAGCACGATGAGCTTGGCGTTCGTGTAGTCCTCGAGGGCGACACCCGGCATCGTGCCGTAGAGGCCGCGCGTCGCGGCGGTGGTGGCCGCCGCGCAGAACGTCCGATCGAGGTTCGACGCGCCGAGCCGCCGGAAGAACCGGGTCGCGAGCGCGCCCTCGGTGAGCCAGCCGTTCGAGCCGCCGTAGTGATACGGCAGGATCGCCTCGCCGCCGGCGCGCGCGCGGATCGACGAGATGCGTGCGGCGATGCGGTCGAGGGCGTCGTCCCAGGAGATCGGCGAGAACTGGCCGCTGCCCTTGGGGCCCGTGCGCACGAGCGGCGTGGTCAGCCGCTCCTCGCCATAGAGGTGATCGGCGATCTTGCGAACCTTGCCGCACACGAAGCCATCGGTGAGCGGGCTGCGGTGGTCGCCGTTGACCTCGACCACGCGCCCGTTGTCGACGGTGACGGTCAGGCCGCACAGGTCGGGGCAATCGAGCGGACAGGCGCTGGTATGGGTCTCCACAGCGGCGACTATACGCAACTCTCGACGCGCCGCCGGCTCAGATCGACGAGCGCCGGACCCTCACAAGGACCGGATCCCGCTACCAGGTGCCCGTCACGCCGTAGATCGTGGCGGTGCGGCCATCGCCCGTCGGTGCCTGGGTGATCGTCGGCGCCACGGGGAGAGCCGGCGTATCGAGGCTGCGGGTGAGGATGCCCGCGCCGACGAGGCCGAGCGCCATGCCGCCGAGCGCGAAGTTTGCGATGTGCTCCTTCGCGCGCGCATCGATGTCGGCGGTCCCCTGCGGGCTCTGCGTCGAGTAGATCACGCTCTCGATCGCGACCCCGCCGATGATGCCGATGATGCCGCCGACGTCGATCAGCGCCGCGTGCGTGCGCGTGATCGTGAAGTAGTGCTGGAGCAGCAGGCCGCCGACCGTGCCCATGCCGAGCCCGCTCAGCACGAGGCCGCCACCGACGGTGTGGCCCGGGTCGAACGACAGCGCGAACAGGCCACCCGCCACGCTCCCCCACGCGACGCCGCTGTTGATCACCGCTGCGTCGCCGGTGGTGATCCGCGTCCGGCTGCCCATGATGTAGCCGATGCTGCCGGCCAGCGCCGCGCTCGCGCCGATGACCGGATAGATCACCTCCAGGCGCTTGGTGAACAGCAGGCTCAGGCCGGCGCCGAGCACGCCGCCGCCGACGGTCGAGGTCACCGTCAGGTTGCTGGCGCCAAGCGGGATGTCGTCGGGTAGAAGGAACGCGCTGCCGACGAAGCCGGCTGCGCCGCCGCCGAGCGAGCCGAGCGTTGCGAGCCCGGTGTCCTTGAACGCGTAGAGCAGCGACGCGGTCGCGCCGGCCCCGGCGATCGTCGAGAACACGATGAGCTGGCGGTGGCCGAACTGCGGCTTGGCGGTGAGCTCGACCTGCACGCGCTTGACCTGGTTGGCGATCACCTGGACCTGGCGCCGGTCGGTGATGCGATCAGGCGCCTCGCTGGTGACGACGTAGGTGTTGCCCTCGAGCGGGACGTCGATGTGGCCGATGCCGACGAAGCGGTCGCCGATGAAGATCCGCGCGTCGGGCGGCAGGACCTGCATCGAGAGCCGGCCCTTGAGCGCCACGAGCGGCACGAAGTACGTGTACGGCTTGCCGATCCGGACGTCGATCGGCTGCTTGTGGGCCTCGAAGCCGTCGAGCTCGGTGGTCATCTCGTAGTGGCCGCCGAATACCTCGATCGTCTCGCCCGAGCGCGCGCGCACCGCGACGCCGGCGTCGTTGGCGATCGTGATCCGCGCGCTCGCAGGCGACGACTCGACGTAGATCTTGGCCTTGAGCTTGCGCAGCACCTCGACGCGGCGGGCGACGTTGGCCTTGTCCTGCTGCGGGTCGGTCGCGCAGCCCTCGTCGCCGCGCTTGGCGTTGGGCGGCACGGCCTGGACGTAGCGCTCGAGATACGCGATCGCCTTCTCGTAGTCGAGGTTGCGCTCGTAGGCCTGCCCGATGTCCTTGAGCAGCGTGAAGTACGGCACCAGGCAATAGCCGTAGACCAGCTCGCGCACCGCGCCCTCGTAGTCGCCCTGGATGTAGAGGATCTCGCCGCGCTCGTAGTGCTCGGAGCCCTGCTTGCGGATCTCGTCCTTGCCGAGGTCGATCGGCTTGCAGTCATCGATCTCGAGCGCGATGACGCCGCGGCCGATGTAGCCCGCGTCGGCGGGAGCCTCGGTCGGCGCCGGCTGCGCGGCTGCGCGCCCCGCGCCCCGCGCCCCCGGCAGCGCAAGCGATGCCAGCGCCGCGGCGAGCGCGATGGCGGCGTGCGCCCTCACGGCTTCTTCGGGGGCGTATCGCTGTTGAAGGGATTGCCGTTGAGCTCGCCGCCGGTCTTGTTGACCGGCTTGTGCGCATCGCCGGGCGGCTTGTCGGGCTGCGTCCCCCGCCGGGGCGGCGGCGGCTGCTGCTGCTTGCCCGCCTTCTTGAGCTTGAGGACGTAGAGCTTGTCCTTGTTGACGTACGTGTTGACCTTGATCGTCTTGTCCTCGTAGCCCGGCGCCGAGGCGATGATCTCGAAGAAGTGGTCGTGCACGACCAGCGGGATCGTCACCGGCGCCGGCCCGCGCTCGACGCCATCGACCTGGACGACGGCGCCCGGCGGCTCGGTGCGGATCGTGACGTCCATGGTCTCGGCCTCCGGGGCCGCGTCGATGACCACCGCGGGCACGCCGGCATCGACCGCCACCGGCGGCGGCGGGACGACGGCGTTGTCCTTGCGCTGCTTCACGCCCTCGCTGCCGCCGAACAGCATCACCACGGTCGTGACCACGGCGGCGATCACGACGGCGATCAGCGCGACCCAGACGGCGATCTTGAGCGGGCTCTTGCTGCGCGCGGCGTGCTTGCGCCGCGGCCCGGTGATCTTGGCGCGCTCGGTCGACCGCGTCGGGTCGTCGACCAGCGCGTTGAGATCGGCGAGCAGATCGAGCGCGCTCGGGTAGCGATCGTTGCGATCCTTGGCCATCGCGCGCTGGACGATCG